>NZ_JBFWLF010000168.1:0-10065 GCF_050252275.1 Citrobacter sp.
ATATTCTTCTCCTGGCAGTGTGTGCAGTAATTGGCGGGGCTGAAGCGAGGACGGTCAGGCGGTGCAGCTTCCGGCTGCGTTGACGACGATGCTGGACAGGCTGGAGGGTAAGCTGAGGCGCAACGCGGTAAGTGTAGAGAGCAGGCAGTGGCTGGCGGGATGCGGGCTGACGGTTGCACAGATGGCGGGGCAACTGGAGCCGGAGTACACACCCCAAAGGAAAATCCATCTTTACCACTGCGACCAGCGGTTAGGTGGCGAAATTCAATATACTGATGCTGGTCCTGTTTAATAAGGTTCTTTATGAAAAAGATAGACTTTATGATGTTAATGTCCTTTCCAATGGAATGGTTATATTTTGATATGTATCCTGATTCTTTGTTCTTAAAACAACTTAACGGATATACGGTTGGGCATGAAGAAAGCTCGGAACATGATCGGAATGGCGCATTTCATTGGTGGCTAAAGGCAAATCCACCCAAGGATGAACTTATGAAATTAGTTAGGTTGGCATTTCTCGATCCTGATCAATTTTTATCCGAAGATATTATTCGGCATATAAAAAATCATTGAATTTTGATTATGATGTTGATGCTCTTATCAAAAACTTACGTGACGAAAAAAAATCGCAGTAAGTGAAGATAGTTGAGATAGTGGTGCAACTGGAGCCGCTGCATGAACCGGAAATTTACCTGTATCACTGCGACCATCGTGGACTGCCGCTGGCGCTGATGGGGACAGGTGGTGAAACGGTATGGCCGGCAGACTATGATTAGTGGGGGACCTGGAACATTACACAGCTTGAATATGCATCCATAAAATAGATTGGTATTTATCCAATAACTCTTTTCTTATACTAAAATCAACTTGACCATGTTTTTGATACTGACTTAACTTTTCATATTCCGTAAGTCCATATTTTTTCAATAACCAGTAATCAGCAATCATTGCCGCTTGTTGCTCCATAGAGTAAAAAATAAAATGAGGCTCATCAAGATGATATGAATCCCAGCGTGTTGATGCATAGGTATTATCATGAAAAGAAGAGTCATACCGATAATATTGCCAGACAAAAGACATGGCAAATATAAACAAATGAGGATATTTTACAGAATCATGGAAGTTTGTATAATCGGCTGAAAAATCAGATTTATACTCGTTTACACTCAAAAGAATCTCACCATTTCTGGTATTGGTTATTACTTTAGATTGATACCTTGAATGATTGTGGTCGCAATATATTTTTACTCTGTCGTAGTTGATGATATTCTTAAATAGAGTTTGCGCCAGTTTTAACTCTCCGGAGGTTAACGATCTGAATAATATAGGATCAGCCCCAGAAGATAACCCTAATCGTTCCTGACAGTCTCTCAGAATAGTGCCTTCATGATCAAAAGAAGCGTTTCTTAATATCCTTTCGCACATAACAACCTCCATTTATTTTACTTCAGCATACGCCCCGAACGGAAAAATTCAATAAATAATAACAAATTTAAATTTCACCTTCCGCATATACATTGCTACATTTTCATTTACCTAAATTGTGAATAATCCTTGCGGAAATTGGTTCAAACATATATTCCCAGCGTCACCATCAACCGCATAGGATCATTTGGTGATGCTATACAATGATTGGTCTACGGCCAGACGTCCTGGCACCACAACGGGGATCGGTTCGGGTACGTTGAAGCAAAAAAGTACGCGATGTACCCGTTACGCCGTTAAGGCATTAATCATGTGTTCCAGTGCGGGTGTCGCCTGTTGCTGGTCATACACGATGTACAAATCAGCCGGAATACGCTCTTCTAATGGACGGAACACCACACCCGGCCAGTTCATCTGCGCGTAGCTGTCGGCAATCAGCGTAATGCCAATTCCCATACTGATCATCGCCAGTACCGTTTGCGGTTCCATCACTTCACGTATGATCATCGGAGAGAACCCCGCACTCTGGCAAACGCGTTGCAGGAATGCCCAGTCAGTGTGAATCGAAGGCATGGTGACGAAGTATTCATTGCGCAGGGCTTCTAATGGTACGGCCTCCCGCACAGTCAGCGCATGCTCTTCTGGCATCGCCACCAGAAAAGAGGATTCATGCAAGCGCAAGCTGGTAAACCCAGGCGCCGGTTCCGTTGCCATTCGCCAGATGCCAGCGTCAAGCTCACGCCGCTCAAGCATGGCCATCTGCATCGCTGGCATATTTTCACGAAACAGCACCTCAACGTTAGGATTGTCCTTCAGGAATCGCCGCATTACCGGGCGCATTTTTCCCCACATCGCCGTGCCGATCACGCCCAGTTCGATCCGCCCTGCCTCACCGCGCCCGATCTGTTCGACGCGTGCTAACACCTGGCTGGCGCTGGAAAGCAGACGTCGTGACTCTTCCATCAGGATTTTCCCTGCATGGGTCAACGCTACGCTGCGCGAATGGCGGATAAACAGCAGCGTGCCGAGCTCCTGTTCCAGCTCTTTAATATGAATACTCAATGGAGGCTGCGACATATTCAGACGAGCGGCGGCGCGTCCAAAATGTAACTCTTCGGCGACAGCAAGAAAATAACGCAGTAACTTGAGATCGATACGAGGCGTGCGTTCCATGGGTAATGCGCTCCTGGGGAGAGGACTGATGCGCCAAATTACCACATTGCGTCGCAGAACAGGAACGACGGGCAACATATGCCCGCCGCAAAGGGGGATTAACGGGCCAGCGAGGGCTGTGCCTGCTTTTCAGGTTCATGCTTGTACTTAAAGCACAGCGCAAAAATCACCGCCAGCGCCAGGGCATACGCCGCAAAGACCAGCCAGATAGTTTGCCAGTCCTTCACGCCATCCACTGAGAAGTAATCCACCGCCATACCGCTCAGGATGGAGCCAACCCACGCGCCGACGCCATTGACCATCGTCATAAACAGCCCCTGCGCACTGGCACGAATTTTCGAATCCACTTTCTGTTCAACGAAGACCGAGCCTGAAATGTTGAAGAAATCGAATGCGCAACCGTAGACAATCATCGACATCAGCAGCAGAACAAATCCGAGTGGAGACGGGTCGCCAAAAGCAAAGAAGCCAAAGCGCAATGTCCACGCCAGCATGCTCATCAGCATGACCGTTTTGATGCCAAAGCGTTTGAGGAAGAACGGGATAGTCAGAATAAAGCCGACTTCCGCCATCTGCGAGACAGAGAGTAAGATGGACGGGTATTTCACCACAAAACTGTCGGCAAACTGCGGATCGCGGGCAAAGTCGTGCAGGAAGGGGTTACCAAAAACGTTGGTAATTTGCAGCACTGCACCCAGCATCATGGCAAACAGAAAGAAAATCGCCATCCGCGGATTTTTAAACAGCACGAACGCATCCAGCCCCAGCTTACTGGCAAACGACGCGCTCGCTTTCTTCTCGGCGACCGGAATTTTCGGCAGCGTGAGTGCGTAGGCAGCCAGTAGCAGCGATGCGCCAGACGCAATGTACAGTTGCGCACTGCTCAGCTCCAGGCCCATCAGGCTGACGGTCCACATCGCAACGATAAAACCAATCGTGCCAAAAACGCGAATAGGCGGAAATGCCGTCACCGGATCCTGCCCTGATTGCGCCAGACAGGAATAAGAGACACTGTTGGAAAGCGAAATCGTCGGCATGAAGGCCATTGCATTGATCAACATCACCCAGAACATGGTGTCCGGATCGGTCACCGTCGTCGCGTAGAGCAGCGCGCCCGCACAGAGCAGATGACAAAGCATATAAGCACGCTCTGCCCGCAGCCATTTGTCCGCAATAATCCCCATAATGCCGGGCATAATAATCGCCGCCAGCCCTTTTGAGCTGTACACCATACCCACGTTGGCACCGGTAAAATGAAGGGTGTTAATCATGTATGAACCCAGGGTGACCAGCCAGCTTCCCCAAATAAAATATTGCATAAACGACATGATCTTTAATCGGGACGCAATACCCATTTTTTTCTTCCTTGCCGTAGAGTACGAACCCCGCCTGCTGGCGGGGTCATTATTATTATCGGTTTCAGGCCAGTTTGCGCAGGAACCCGCAAATCAGGTCGATAAAGTTCTGACGTGAAAGTTCAGCCGCCGCCAGGGTTTGCGCGTGCGAGAGCTTCACATCCCCCAGCCCTTCCGCCAGATTGGTGATCGCCGACACGGCAACCACTTTCAGTCCGCAGTGGCGGGCGGTGATAACTTCAGGTACCACCGACATCCCCACCACATCGCCGCCAATAATCTGCATCATGCGAATCTCCGCGGCCGTCTCAAAGTTAGGTCCCGGATAAGAAACAAATACGCCTTCGCTCAGCGTAAAACCCTCGTCGGCAGCTACGGTCTGTAAAATCGCACGATAATCGGCATCATAGGCATTCGCCAGCGAGAAGAAACGCTCACCAAAGCGTTCATCGTTCGGCCCAACCATCGGCGTTCCCGGCATGGTGTTGATATGGTCACTCAGCGCCACCAGACTCCCTGGCCCCACTTCCGGACGCAGAGACCCCGCCGCATTGGTGCAGAACAGCAGTTCGCAACCCAGTAGCTTCATGGTGCGAATAGCGTCGGTCATCACGGTCATGCCGCGACCCTCGTAGAAGTGCCCGCGTCCTTTCATACAGGCGACCGGAACCCCGGCCAGATGACCGAGCACTAACTCACCGGCATGCCCGTGAACGGTACTCACCGGGAACCCAGGCAGCTTCTCGTAAGAGATCGCCACCGCATCTTCTATCTGCTCGGCCAGCGCGCCTAAACCCGATCCAAGGATAAAAGCTACGCGCGGCGTGAAGTCAGGTTTATAGCCGCGGATAATATCAGCGCTGTTCCAGGGATTCTGGGAAAAGTGGGAGTCGGTCATGAGATGTCCTTATAATCAGCTAGTCACTCATTGAGTGAGGGAGGTAATGGTTATAGCGAGAGTACGCAATCGATTACCAATACAGTTTTCCCGGATGATCGATAGCAAATGTATATCAATCCTGGGCCCGGCAAGCACGTATGAAGGCTAATTGTCCCTGCCAGAAATAGGAGGATGCACTGAAGGTCTGTCTTTTTATGCCGATATCGTAGGTTTAATGACAAAAGGAAACCACGATGACCACCATCAACGTCTCAACCCCTTCCGTTCAAAGCGGCGGGAGTAGCGCAAAAACCGCTTCAGGTAACAGTACCGCCGCGCAGATCGCCCAGATTGTGGAGAAAATCACCCAACTGACGCAGAAGCTCAAAGAGGTGCCGGATAGCACCGGCAGCACGGAAGATAAGAAAAAACAACAAGAAATGCTCCAGACACAGATCAAAGTGTTGCAGGCACAACTGGCGCAGTTACAGCACCAGCAGGCCGAAGAAGCTCAGCAAAAGCAGGAACAAGCCCAGGTAAACGCGCAAGGCGTTAATCATCCTTCCGACGACCATCAGATTGATGTTTATATCTGATAAAGTGGATCCTGCGCACGTAAATTTGTTAATGCATTCGCCTGGGTGCGGACCACTTCCCACAGCGCCTGGGCTGCTGTCGACAGCGAGCGATTCTTGCGCCGTGCCAGCATCAGTTGTCGTTCCACCACTGGCGTCAGACGCTTCACCTGCAAGTGACTCCCCTGGGGCAGCGGTAACGCCAGCGCAGGCAAAATGCTAATACCTATTCCTGCTTCTACCATCGGAAACAGCGTCGCCGGATGACCAATCTCCTGCACAATATTGGCCTCTATCGCAAAGTGCGCGAGCGCTGCATCAATGAGCGGTCGACTCCCCGATGCATAATCCTGTAAGACCAGCCGTTCCTCCCGGAGATCCTGCCAGTTCACCCATTCCCGTGTCGCCAGCGGGTGTGACTCATGGCAAAGCAGGAGAAAAGGCTCGGAGAGCACAGCTTCACATTGCAGATCGCTCACCGCCCCCGGATCAATCACAATGCCAAAATCCACTTCTCCCTGGCGGATACTCTCCAGTACCCACTGCTGCGGTCGATCGTGCAGGACAAAATCGATCGCCGGATAGCGCAAGTTACTTTGCGCAATGCACTGCGGAATGAGATGGGCGGAGATCGTCTGGCTTGCCGCCACGCGGACCGTCCCGGTGAGTTGCGTGCCCACCCTACCCGCTTCACGCAGCGTGATGTGTAGCTCATCCAGCAGTCGCTCCAGACGACCCGCCAGTTGTTGACCGGCGTCCGTCAGCACCACTTCTCGCGTCGTGCGATCCAGCAGTTTAACGCCCGTCTGGCGCTCTAGCTCTTTAATACTGTGGCTCACTGCCGACTGACTCAGGCCAATGCACTCGCCTGCACGGCTAAAACTTTTTTCCTGGGCTACAGTGACAAACACCCGAAGTTGACGCAGTGAATAATTCATCGATTCGATTCATATATAGATGCAATAAATCAATTTTATTTCTCAAAATGAAAAACGCAAAATAAGGACATCGAATTCCTGGAGTATTTATGAATATTTTTCGTATCCTCGATCCGTTTACGCTGACCCTGATTACGGTCGTCCTGCTGGCCTCATTTTTCCCCGCTGAGGGAGATTTTGTGCCTGTTGTTGAAGGCATCACCACCGCGGCCATCGCGCTCCTGTTCTTTATGCACGGAGCAAAGCTATCGCGCGAAGCCATTATCGCGGGCGGCAGTCACTGGCGGTTACACCTGTGGGTTATGTGCAGCACCTTCATTCTGTTCCCGGTGCTCGGCGTATTGTTTGCCTGGTGGGCGCCGGTCAACGTTGATCCGATGCTGTACACCGGCTTTCAGTATCTGTGCATTTTGCCCGCTACGGTACAGTCGGCGATTGCCTTTACGTCGCTGGCGGGAGGAAACGTTGCGGCGGCGGTCTGCTCAGCCTCAGCCTCCAGCCTGCTGGGGATTTTCCTCTCCCCGCTGTTGGTTGGTCTGGTGATGAATATTCATGGCGCAGAAGGCAGTCTGGAGCAGGTCGGGAAAATCATGCTGCAACTGCTGTTGCCGTTTGTGCTCGGACACCTTTCCCGCCCGTGGATCGGCAAGTGGGTCGCACGAAATAAAAAATGGATTGCGAAGACCGATCAAACGTCAATTTTGCTGGTGGTTTATTCCGCCTTCAGCGAAGCCGTCGTGAACGGGATCTGGCACAAAGTGGGCTGGGGATCGCTGCTGTTTATCGTCGTGGTCAGCATCGTGTTGCTCGCCATCGTGATTGCTGTAAACATCGTTGTGGCGCGCAAATGCGGCTTCAACAAAGCCGACGAAATCACGATTGTTTTCTGCGGGTCGAAAAAGAGTCTGGCAAACGGCGTCCCCATGGCCAACATCCTTTTCCCGACGTCCGTCATTGGGATGATGGTGCTGCCGCTGATGATCTTCCACCAGATTCAGTTGATGGTCTGTGCGGTACTGGCGCGCCGCTATAAGCGCCAGACCGAACAGTTACAGGCGCAGCAGGACAGCCGCGCCGCCAAAGCTTAAAGCGGGCGCTTCAGGGGCTGAACCAGCTGGCTCAGCCCTTCGGTTTTGATTAGCAGCGTAATTTGCATCAGCTCGCCCAGTTTACCCGCCGGAAACTCATCCTTGCGGGCAAACCACAGCAGATACTCTTCTGGCACATCGATCAGCCGACGCCCTTTATATTTACCAAACGGCATCACCGTGTTGGCAATCTCAACGAGCTGCTCTTTCTCCATCTCAGACACCCAGCAGGCGGAGCATTTCCGCTTCGTCAATCACTGCAATCCCCAGCTCCTGCGCTTTTGCCAGTTTGGAACCGGCCGCTTCGCCAGCAATAACCAGATCGGTCTTCTTCGAGACGCTGCCCGCCACTTTCGCGCCGAGCTCCACCAGCCGCGCTTTAGCATCATCGCGCGACATCTGGCTCAGGCTTCCCGTCAGCACTACCGTTTTCCCGGCAAATGGACTGTCAATCTCCTCCGCATTGATCACCACCGGTGCAGGCCAGTGAACGCCTTCGCCCAGCAGTTGCCCGATGACTTCGCGATTGCTCTCTTCAGCAAAGAAATTGAACACATGGGTGGCGACCACAATGCCCACATCGGGGACTTTTTGCAGCTCGTCAATAGACGCCGCTTCCAGCGCTTCCAGAGTACCGAAGTAAGCGGCCAGACCGGCGGCCGTAGCCTCTCCAACTTCCCGGATACCGAGTGCATACAGGAAGCGCGCAAAGGTGGTCGATTTCGATTTTTCCAGCGCCTCCACCACGTTTTGCGCCGACTTCGGCCCCATTCGGTCGAGACCGGTCAGTTTCCCGGCGGTCAGACGAAACAGGTCCGCCGGCGTGTGGACATACTCTTTCTCGACCAGTTGGTCGATAATTTTGTCGCCCATGCCGTCCACGTCCATCGCCCGACGAGACACAAAATGCTTGAGCGATTCTTTACGCTGCGCGCCGCAAATCAAACCGCCGGTACAGCGAGCAACCGCTTCACCTTCCACGCGCTCAACGTCTGAACCGCATACCGGGCAATGCGTCGGAAATGCTACCGGACGCGTGTCGTCCGGACGTTCGGAAAGCACCACGTTGACCACCTGCGGAATAACATCGCCAGCACGGCGAATTACCACCTTATCGCCAATGCGCAGGCCAAGACGTTCGATTTCATCGGCATTATGCAGCGTGGCGTTACTCACCAGCACACCCGCGACCTGTACCGGTTCAAGACGCGCAACGGGAGTAATTGCTCCGGTGCGTCCGACCTGGAACTCCACGTCACGAACAAAGGTCATCTGTTCCTGCGCCGGGAATTTAAAGGCCACCGCCCAGCGCGGCGCACGTGCGACGAAACCCAGTTGCTCCTGTAGCGCCATCGAGTTGACCTTAATCACCACCCCATCGATGTCGAAACCCAGCGTCGGACGGTCCTCTTCCACCTTGTGGTAAAACGCCAGCACCGCTTCCGGCGAGTCACACAGCGTCACGCGATCGCTGACCGGCAACCCCCATGCTTTGAATTGCAGCAGACGCCCCAGATGAGTATCAGGCAGTTCGCCGCCTTCCAGCACGCCAACGCCATAGCAGAAGAAAGTGAGTGGTCGCTTCGCGGTGATACGCGGATCGAGCTGGCGCAGCGAGCCCGCCGCCGCATTACGCGGGTTAGCAAACAGCTTTCCGCCCGTGCGGCGAGCATCTTCATTGATCTTTTCAAAACCCGCCTGCGGCAGGAAAACTTCGCCTCGCACTTCCAGACGCGTCGGAATGTTATCGCCGTGGAGTTTCAGCGGAATGGCGCGAATAGTCCGCACGTTTGAGGTAATGTCCTCACCGGTCGTACCATCACCACGCGTCGCTGCACTCACCAGCACCCCGTTTTCATAGAGAATGCTGACCGCCAGACCGTCCAGTTTCAGCTCACAGCACCAGGTGAGCTTGTCGCTACTCTTAAGACGGTCCTGCACGCGCTTGTTAAACGCCAGGAAACTCTCCTCATCAAAGACGTTGTCCAGCGACAACATCGGCACTTCATGACGAATCTGGCTGAAAGACGCCAGCGGCGCAGCGCCCACGCGCTGGGTCGGAGAGTCCGGAGTAATCAGCTCCGGGTGTTGCGCTTCCAGTTCACGCAGCTCACGCATCAGGCGGTCATATTCTGCATCGGGGATTTCCGGCGCATCCATCACATGGTAAAGATACTCATGATGGCGAAGCGTGGTTCGCAGTTCGGTCAGTTGTTGTTCGATTGATTCCATATCGCACCATCAATGATAAAAAACCCCCGACAGGCGGGGGTTCAGAAAGGAAGTTGTCGTGCCTTGAGTGTATCAGGCGTTCGCGTCTTTCACTTCGCGGATACGGTCCTGATACTCGCGCAATTTTTGCGGCGTCATCATCCGACGCTGATCGTCGAGCACCACACCACCGACTTCATCGGCAATATGCTGTGCGGATTGCAGCATCAGTTTGAAGTTCTGCAGTTCATCGCCGTAAGACGGCACCTGCATAAAGATGGTCACGCCCGGCGTGGTGAAGTCGACCATTTCTGGATCAAACGTACCCGGGTTAACCATATTCGCCAGGCTGAATAACGCCGGGCCGCTGCCATCCGGACTCAGATGACGATGGAAAATATTCATGTCGCCAAACTTGAA
>NZ_JBFWLF010000169.1:0-10036 GCF_050252275.1 Citrobacter sp.
GTCGTCACCGTTCACAAGGTCAGGAAGAAGCGGAAAAACTGCGCGCGACAGCCGACTATGAAGTGACCAAAACGCTGGCGGAAGCTGAGCGTCAGGGGCGTATCATGCGCGGTGAAGGGGATGCAGAAGCGGCGAAGCTGTTTGCCGATGCGTTCAGCCAGGACCCTGACTTCTACGCCTTTATTCGTAGCCTGCGCGCTTACGAGAAGAGCTTCGAAGGCAATCAGGATGTCATGGTCATGAGCCCGGACAGCGATTTCTTCCGCTACATGAAGACACCGAATACCGCAACGCGATAATATCGTCGCAACGGTTTTAGGTTAGACGCATAAAACCACCGGCATCTTCAGGGATGCGGTGGTTTTCTTTTTATAAAGGACGTCCGATGAACTCAACAATCTGGCTCGCGCTTGCGCTGGTGTTAGTGCTTGAAGGTTTAGGTCCGATGCTTTACCCGCGAGCATGGAAGAAGATGATTTCTGCCATGACGCAGTTGCCTGAAAATACTTTACGTCGTTTTGGTGGTGGACTTGTGGTTGCGGGCATTGTGGTCTACTACATGTTGAGGAAAACGATTGGCTGATCAAAAAACGTGCGAATTTAGCTAATTTTTGCATGCAAAAAGTGCTGTATATCTGAAAAAGCGATGGTAGAATCCATTTTTAAGCAAACGGTGATTTTGAAAAATGGGTAACAACGTCGTCGTACTGGGCACCCAATGGGGTGACGAAGGTAAAGGAAAGATCGTCGATCTTCTGACTGAACGGGCTAAATATGTTGTACGCTACCAGGGCGGTCACAACGCAGGCCATACTCTCGTAATCAACGGTGAAAAAACCGTCCTCCATCTTATTCCATCAGGTATTCTCCGCGAGAACGTCATCAGCATCATCGGTAACGGTGTTGTGCTGTCTCCGGCTGCGCTGATGAAAGAGATGAAAGGACTGGAAGATCGTGGTGTTCCTGTTCGCGAGCGTCTGCTGTTGTCTGAAGCATGCCCGCTGATTCTGGACTACCACGTTGCGCTGGATAACGCGCGTGAGAAAGCACGTGGCGCGAAAGCGATCGGGACTACCGGTCGTGGTATCGGGCCGGCTTACGAAGACAAAGTCGCCCGTCGCGGTCTGCGCGTTGGCGATCTGTTCGACAAAGCCACCTTCGCTGAAAAACTGAAAGAAGTGATGGAATATCACAACTTCCAGCTGGTTAACTTCTACAAAGTTGACGCGGTTGACTACCAGAAAGTGCTGGATGATGTGATGGCGATTGCCGACATCCTGACCTCGATGGTTGTTGATGTGTCCGATCTGCTGGACCAGGCGCGCAAGCGTGGCGATTTCGTCATGTTCGAAGGCGCGCAGGGTACGCTGCTGGATATTGACCACGGTACTTATCCGTACGTAACGTCCTCTAACACCACTGCGGGTGGCGTGGCAACAGGTTCTGGCCTGGGTCCGCGTTATGTGGATTACGTGCTGGGTATCATCAAAGCTTACTCCACGCGTGTGGGTGCGGGTCCGTTCCCGACTGAGCTGTTTGATGACATCGGTGAGTTCCTGTGCAAACAGGGTAACGAATACGGTGCTACCACGGGGCGTCGTCGTCGTACTGGCTGGCTGGACTCCGTTGCTGTGCGTCGTGCAGTACAGATCAACTCCCTGTCGGGCTTCTGCCTGACCAAACTGGACGTACTGGACGGTTTGAAAGAGGTGAAAATCTGTGTCGCTTATCGTATGCCGGATGGCCGTGAAGTGACCACAACACCGCTGGCGGCTGACGATTGGGAAGGTATCGAGCCGATTTACGAAACCATGCCAGGCTGGTCTGAGTCCACCTTCGGCGTGAAAGAGCGTAGCGGTTTGCCACAGGCAGCGCTGAACTACATTAAGCGTATCGAAGAACTGACCGGTGTGCCGATTGATATTATTTCGACTGGCCCGGATCGTACTGAGACCATGATTCTGCGTGACCCGTTCGACGCATAATTTGGGTTCGTGGCGCAGTGCCTGATGGTGCTGCGCTTATCAGGCCTACAAAGTGTAGTTAGCCGGACAAGATGCCAGGCGTCGTCATCCGGCTTAATCGTGCGTTAAATCCTCGCTTTTTTCCTTCCGAACTGAAATAAATTAGCGGCCTGGCTAGTGGCTGGTTTATCATCAATATAAATAAGATGTATCCCGATTCCCCCTTTTCCCTGAGGTTGATGTGCAGTTAACGAGTTTCACCGATTACGGACTACGAGCGCTAATCTATATGGCATCACTCCCGGAAGGTCGCATGACCAGTATTTCGGAAGTGACAGACGTCTATGGCGTTTCCCGTAATCATATGGTCAAAATAATCAATCAACTTAGTCGGGCGGGCTTTGTAACTGCTATTCGGGGAAAAAATGGCGGGATCCGTTTAGGCAAAGCCGCGAATACCATTCGAATTGGCGATGTCGTGCGCGAACTCGAACCGCTGTCGCTGGTGAATTGTAGCAGTGAGTTTTGCCATATCACCCCTGCCTGTCGACTCAAACAGGCGCTTTCTAAGGCCGTGCAAAGTTTTCTAACGGAGCTGGATAACTACACGCTGGCCGATTTGGTTGAAGAGAATCAACCGCTTTATAAATTATTGCTGGTGGAATAGTGAAGTCCAAAGCATTTCGCGTCGTATCGCGGCGGCAACTGAGTGACAAATTCGTCAGGAACGAATTTGAACAGCCGCAGGCTGGCCTTCGGTGAGAGACAGGGATGTCTCTCATAAATCCCCAAGAGCTTACAAAAGTAAGCGACTGGGGAGAGCAAAGGCAGCCAACAAAGAGACGGCGTGAAAGACGACGGAATTCCACCGGAGCTGACAATGGAGGAACCTCAATGTCACAAGATCCTTTCCAGGAACGCGAAGCTGAAAAGTACGAAAATCCTATCCCAAGCCGGGAATTTATCCTCGAACATTTAACTAAACGCGAAAAACCGGCCAGCCGCGATGAGCTGGCTGTGGAACTGAACATAAAAGGCGAAGAGCAGCAGGAAGCCCTGCGTCGCCGCCTGCGCGCGATGGAGCGTGACGGACAACTGGTCTTCACCCGTCGGCAGTGTTATGCGCTGCCGGAACGCCTCGATCTGCTGAAAGGTACCGTTATTGGCCACCGTGATGGCTACGGCTTTCTGCGCGTCGAAGGGCGTAAAGACGATTTGTATCTCTCCAGCGAGCAGATGAAAACCTGCATTCATGGCGATCAGGTATTGGCGCAACCGCTGGGCGCGGATCGTAAAGGCCGCCGTGAAGCGCGTATTGTGCGCGTTCTGGTGCCAAAAACCAGCCAGATTGTCGGTCGTTACTTTACTGAAGCGGGCGTGGGTTTTGTGGTTCCTGACGACAGCCGTCTGAGCTTCGATATTCTGATCCCGCCTGAAGATATCATGGGCGCGCGCATGGGCTTTGTGGTGGTGGTTGAACTCACCCAGCGCCCGACCCGCCGCACCAAAGCGGTAGGGAAAATCGTCGAAGTGCTGGGCGACAACATGGGAACCGGTATGGCCGTCGATATGGCGCTGCGAACCCATGAAATCCCGTATATCTGGCCAGCCGCCGTTGAGAAACAAGTTGCCGGTCTGAAAGAAGAGGTGCCTGAAGAGGCAAAAGTCGGGCGTGTGGATTTACGCGATTTGCCGCTGGTCACCATCGACGGCGAAGATGCCCGCGACTTTGACGATGCGGTCTATTGCGAGAAGAAACGCGGTGGCGGCTGGCGTTTGTGGGTGGCGATTGCTGACGTGAGCTATTACGTGCGTCCGCCGACGCCGCTGGATCAGGAAGCGCGTAATCGCGGGACGTCCGTGTACTTCCCGTCGCAGGTGGTACCGATGCTACCGGAAGTGCTCTCCAACGGCCTGTGCTCACTGAACCCGCAGGTTGACCGCCTGTGCATGGTCTGCGAAATGACCATCTCTACCAAAGGCCGTCTGACGGGATATAAATTCTACGAAGCGGTGATGAGCTCACATGCGCGTCTGACCTACACCAAGGTCTGGCACATGTTGCAGGGCGATCAGGAGTTGCGCGAGCAGTATGCGCCGCTGGTTAAGCATATCGAAGAGCTACACAACCTCTACAAAGTGTTGGATAAAGCCCGTGAAGAGCGCGGCGGCATCTCGTTTGAGAGTGAAGAAGCGAAGTTCATTTTCAACGCGGAACGCCGTATTGAGCGAATTGAGCAGACCCAGCGTAACGATGCGCACAAGCTGATCGAAGAGTGCATGATTCTGGCGAACATCTCGGCAGCGCGTTTCGTTGAGAAAGCCCAGGAGCCTGCGCTGTTCCGTATACACGACAAACCGACGACTGAGGCGATCACTTCCTTCCGTTCTGTTCTGGCGGAGCTGGGGCTGGAACTGCCTGGCGGTAATAAGCCGGAGCCGCGCGATTACGCGGAATTGCTGGAATCGGTTGCCGATCGCCCTGACGCCGAAATGCTGCAAACGATGCTGCTGCGTTCGATGAAGCAGGCGATTTACGATCCGGAAAACCGCGGTCACTTTGGTCTGGCGTTGCAGTCGTATGCTCACTTTACCTCGCCGATCCGTCGTTACCCGGATCTCTCCCTGCACCGCGCCATTAAGTATCTGTTGGCGAAAGAGCAGGGCCATAAAGGTAACACCACCGAAACGGGTGGCTACCATTATTCGATGGAAGAGATGCTGCAACTGGGTCAGCACTGTTCGATGGCTGAGCGCCGTGCGGATGAAGCAACCCGTGACGTCGCTGACTGGCTGAAGTGCGACTTCATGCTGGATCAGGTCGGCAATGTCTTTAAAGGCGTGATTGCCAGCGTCACCGGCTTTGGCTTCTTTGTGCGTCTGGACGAACTGTTCATCGATGGCCTGGTCCACGTTTCTTCGCTCGACAACGACTACTACCGTTTTGACCAGGTTGGGCAGCGCCTGACAGGTGAATCCAGCGGTCAGACTTATCGTCTGGGCGACCGCGTGGAAGTGAAAGTCGAAGCCGTGAATATGGATGAGCGCAAGATTGATTTCAGCCTGATCTCCAGCGAGCGTGCGCCGCGTAACGAAGGTAAAACGGCGCGTGAAAGAGCGAAGAAAGGCGATGCGGGTAAAAAAACCGGCCGCCGTCGTCAGGTCGGTAAAAAAGCCAATTTCGAGCCTGACAGCGCTTTCCGTGGCGAGAAGAAACAAAAACCAAAGGCGGCGAAGAAAGAGGCCAGAAAAGCGAAAAAGCCTTCTGAGAAAACGCAAAAAATAGCGGCGGCGACAAAAGCAAAGCGTGCCGCTAAAAAGAAAACGGCACAGTAAGCCGGACAGTGTAAGCCGGGGAAGCATTGCGTCACCCGGCATGATTAACTATTAACGAGTGATTTCATGAGTGAAATGATTTACGGCATCCATGCGGTGCAGGCCCTGCTGGAGCGCGCTCCTGAACGTTTTCAGGATGTCTTTATTCTCAAAGGCCGTGAAGATAAACGCCTGCTGCCGCTGATCCATGCTCTGGAAGCACAGGGCGTGGTCATCCAACTGGCAAACCGTCAGTTTCTGGATGAGAAAAGCGAAGGAGCCGTCCATCAGGGCATTATCGCTCGCGTGAAGCCAGGTCGTCAGTATCAGGAAAACGATCTACCGGATCTGATTGCTTCGCTGGATCAACCGTTCCTGCTGATCCTTGATGGCGTGACCGATCCGCATAACCTCGGTGCCTGTCTGCGTAGCGCCGATGCCGCTGGCGTTAATGCGGTGATCGTGCCGAAAGATCGTTCTGCGCAGTTGAATGCCACGGCGAAGAAAGTCGCCTGCGGTGCAGCGGAAAGCGTGCCGTTGATTCGGGTGACCAACCTGGCGCGTACCATGCGTATGTTGCAGGAAGAGAATATCTGGATTGTCGGCACGGCGGGTGAAGCTGACCATACTCTCTATCAGAGCAAAATGACCGGCCGTATGGCGCTGGTGATGGGGGCGGAAGGTGAGGGGATGCGTCGCCTGACGCGTGAACATTGCGATGAGCTGATCAGCATTCCAATGGCCGGAAGCGTCTCTTCGCTCAACGTTTCTGTCGCGACAGGCATCTGTCTGTTCGAGGCTGTGCGGCAGCGCAGCTAATAGACGATTTCTGAAGCCATCCAGCAGGATGGCTTTTTTGTGCCCTCCTTTCCAGGCATTCTCCCCTCAGACTGACCATACTTATTGAGATGCCATTGAAGGAGGGAAACACAATGCACTGGCAAACTCACACCGTTTTTAATCAGCCGTTACCCCTGAATAACAGCAATCTGTTCCTGTCTGATGGCGCGCTCTGCGAGGCCGTAGCGCGTGAGGGGGCAGGCTGGGACAGCGAACTTCTCGCCAGTATCGGTCAACAACTTGGCACTGCGGAATCGCTGGAACTGGGACGGCTGGCGAATGCCTGGCCGCCAGAATTACTACGTTACGATCCCCAGGGGCAGCGTCTGGACGACGTTCGCTTCCATCCCGCGTGGCATCTGTTGATGCAGGGACTGTGTGCCAACCGTATCCACAATCTGCCCTGGGCGGAGGCGGCGCGAGACGGATCGTTTGTCGCCCGGGCAGCCCGCTTTGTCCTGCATGCGCAGGTGGAGGCCGGCACGTTATGCCCCATCACCATGACTTTTGCCGCGACACCGCTATTGCAGCAAATGTTGCCCGCCGTATTCGCCGACTGGCAAACGCCGCTACACAGCGATCGCTATGATTCGCATCTTGCGCCGGGGGGCCAAAAACGTGGCCTGTTGATCGGCATGGGGATGACGGAAAAACAGGGCGGTTCTGATGTGTTGAGCAACACCACCCGTGCCGAGCGTCTGGCGGATGGGGCGTACCGGCTGGTGGGGCATAAATGGTTTTTCTCTGTGCCGCAAAGTGATGCCCATCTGGTGCTGGCACAGGCAAAAGGTGGACTCTCCTGTTTCTTCGTCCCGCGCTTTTTACCTGACGGCCAGCGCAATGCGATCCGCCTTGAACGGCTGAAAGACAAGCTGGGGAATCGTTCCAATGCCAGCGCGGAAGTCGAGTTTCAAGATGCCATCGGCTGGCTTCTTGGTGATGAGGGAGAGGGCGTTCGTCATATCCTGAAGATGGGTGGTCTGACGCGTTTTGACTGTGCGCTCGGCAGTCACGGACTGATGCGCCGCGCCTTCTCGGTGGCGATTTACCACGCGCACCAGCGTCAGGTGTCCGGCAAGCCGCTGATTGAGCAACCGATGATGCGTCAGGTGCTTAGTCGTATGGCGCTCCAGTTGGAAGGACAAACCGCATTATTGTTTCGTCTGGCCCATGCCTGGGATCGGCGTAGCGATGCCAAAGAGCGACTCTGGGCGCGTCTGTTCACGCCTGCGGCAAAATTTGCTGTTTGTAAATGCGGCATTCCGTTCGTGGCGGAGGCAATGGAAGTGCTTGGCGGCGTAGGGTATTGCGAAGAGAGCGAACTGCCGCGACTGTACCGGGAAATGCCGGTCAATAGTATCTGGGAGGGATCCGGTAACGTCATGTGTCTCGACGTCTTGCGGGTTATCAACAAGCAAGCCGGGGTCGATGAGATGCTGAGTGAGGCATTCTCTGAGGTCAGGGGGCAGGACAGGCATTTTGATCGCGCGGTACGCCAGCTTTTGCCGCGATTGCGCAAACCTTCCGAAGAACTGGGTCGTGAGATCACCCAGCAGATTTTCCTGTTGGGATGCGGAATGGAAATGTTACGGCACGCATCACCGCCTGTTGCCCAGGCCTGGTGTCAGATGATGCTGGATACGCGCGGCGGAATGCGGTTATCAGAACGGGTACAGGACGCGTTGCTGCTGCGGGCGACGGGGGGATTGCGCTGATACGTTGCCGGATGCGTTTACGCCATCCGGCAATCTGTTATGCGTAGAGTATGGCTTGTACGCGCCAGTTATCGGGCTGCTGCTCTTCATACATCTGAATAATGCGATACCACGATGCGCCTTGTTCATCGGCTTTTAACGCGACAATACGCTCCACATCCTGTGGGTTTCCGGAAATATTACTGACAGAGATCAGGCCAATTTCATTGAGGCCAGTCACGCAATCCGCACTCGCGAATTCAGCAGACTGCGCCGTCGTACTCACCAGTCCGGCAGTTAACAGCAGTGAGGATAAGGCAAGAGATTGTTTCATCGTCAGCTCCATTTTACGTTTCCCCGCAATGCGCAGGGCATTCCATCGCCGAAATAAACGTCCAGCCTCCTGCTGTCGGTTTATTGTGCACAGGTAAACGTATAGAGGCGTAAAGCTACGTGAAATTGGCTTAAATTCCATCAATGATTATTTACGATATAAGACGGCCTGTGAGTACCACTGACCCGTCACGATAGTTTCATCAACCATGACAATAACGTAATAATCGGCTTTCGCTGCGGCGGCTTTCGCTCTGACTTCATCAACTGCATCATCCGGAGAGCCTCTGACCAGAGAGGTCACGGTTCCCATTCGCTGCAACCCTTGTGTCTGGTCGCGACGAATTTCCTGCGGATGATCGGCGACAGGCGGTGCTGGCTGTGGCGTTCCCTGAAGAATGCTACATCCACTTAACAGCATCACCAACATCAAAGAGGTAAACCGACGCATCACTCTATCTCGTTTCCTGATAGCCATAGTGTAGTGCCTTATTAATTTCCCTTTGGGGGAATGTTCCCAAAATGTTACCTTCCGCGCGATTTTCGAATGAAAATGTCGTGAAAGCGTAATCCAGTTCTCAACATTATGAATCGTTGTTGAATACGTCACCTTGTTTAATAATGTGACCTATAGCATACCCGCGCCAAAAGAGGTGCAAATGATTGAAATTGAAACATGTCAACTGGCGGAACATCATCTGCTTCACGCCTTTCCTTCGGGGCAACGCAGTACACCTTTGCCGTGTATTGTTTTCTACCACGGGTTTACCTCTTCCAGCCTGGTCTACAGCTATTTTGCCGTGGCGCTGGCGCAGGCCGGATTTCGGGTCATTATGCCAGACGCCGCCGGGCATGGGGCGCGTTTCAATGGTGACGAACAGGCGAGAATGGGCCACTTCTGGCAGATTTTGCAGCAGAGCATGCAGGAGTTTACGGCGTTACGTGCGGCACTGCGTGCAGAAAACTGGCTGCTGGAGGAACGTCTTGCGGTTGGCGGCGCATCGATGGGGGCAATGACTGCGCTGGGGATCATGACTCAGCATCCGGAGGTCAAATGTGTCGCCAGCCTGATGGGCTCGGGTTATTTCACCCGTCTGGCGCGAACGCTGTTTCCCCCTTGCGCCCTGGACACGCCCGCCCGACAGGAAGATTTTGCCCGCATCATCGCCCCGCTGGCGAAGTGGGACGTGTCGCAGCAACTTGACCGACTGGCCGACAGACCGTTGCTGTTGTGGCATGGACAGGAGGATGATGTGGTTCCGGCGGCAGAAAGTTTCCGTTTACAGCAGGCGATGATTCAGGCCGGCCTGGACCACAATCTGACCTGTCAGTGGCAAGCAGGCGTACGCCATCGCATTACGCCCGAAGCCCTGGCCGCAACGGTGTCGTTTTTCCGTCAGCATCTTTGATGCCAGGCGCTAGCTAGCCATACATCATCATGCAAAAAAAGCCCCCTGAACAGGGGGCAAGTCAAACTATGGCTTTCTTTTCGTTGGACTTTCCTGGTGCTAGCGATAAATATCTGCGCTGGCGCGGATGTTGCCGTTACTACCGGGTTCCCGCATCAGGATCGCGTGGTAGTACGTTGCGTCTTGCGCGTCGGTCTCTTCATTCAGTGCCCTTTTCGCATCACTTTCAGTGGCGAAGTTATGGTTGATGTAAATGACGCCTAAGCTCTGCACATCATCCATGTTTCGGGCTTGCTGGTGGTCTATTTCAATGGCGGCGAGCGTATTTGCACTGAGTAACAGTCCCGCCAGAAGGGTGACAAAACGGATTCGCATACCTACCTCCTCGACAGCTGACTCTGATTAGCGATTTCTCCTGTAAGTCGATAACGTCTGATTTAATTTTAATCGCTACTTTGTTGGTCGATAGCGACCATTTCTG
>NZ_JBFWLF010000170.1:0-10002 GCF_050252275.1 Citrobacter sp.
ACTGCGTCATGACGGCAAGAAAATCGGCTGCATCGTGATGAATGCCAATCCGTTCACCAATGGTCACCGCTATTTAATCCAACAGGCGGCAGCGCAGTGCGACTGGCTTCATCTGTTCCTGGTGAAAGAAGATACCTCCCGTTTCCCGTATGAGGACCGACTCGACCTGGTGCTCAAAGGCACCGCAGACATACCGCACCTCACCGTTCATCGCGGGTCGGAATACATCATTTCGCGCGCCACGTTCCCGTGTTACTTCATTAAAGAACAAAGCGTCATCAACCATTGCTACACCGAAATCGATTTAAAAATTTTTCGTCAGTATCTGGCACCTGCGCTGGGGATCACCCATCGCTTTGTCGGTACGGAACCGTTTTGCAGCGTAACCGCCCAGTATAACCACGACATGCGTTTCTGGCTGGAAACGCCGACTCTTCCCGCCCCGCCCATTGAACTGGTGGAAATCGAGCGACTGTGTTTCCAGGGGACGCCGATCTCTGCGTCTCTGGTGCGCAAACTGCTCGTGAAAAAAGATCTCACGGCTATCGCGTCGCTGGTGCCTTCAGCCACTTTGCACTACCTGCAAAGCATGCCTGAGCGCACACCCGCTCACGCGACAGTCCGCCAAAAGACCCCCGCATTAGTAACAGGTGAAAAATGAAAATAAACCAGGCTGCCGTCGCAGGCACACTTGAGTCCGGTGATGTGATGATACGCATCGCCCCTCTCGATACGCAGGAGATTGACCTGCAGATCAACAGCAGCGTTGAGAAACAGTTTGGCGAGGCCATTCGCGCCACCATTCTGGATGTTCTGACGCAGTATGACGTGCGCGGCGTGCAATTGAATGTCGATGATAAAGGCGCACTGGACTGCATTTTACGTGCACGACTGGAAGCATTACTGGCGCGCGCCAGCGGTATCCCGGCCCTGCCCTGGGAGGATCGCCAATGATTTCCGCTTCTCTGCAACAGCGCAAAACGCGCACTCGCCGCAGCATGCTGTTTGTTCCCGGCGCCAATGCCGCGATGGTCAGCAACTCGTTTATCTATCCGGCAGATGCCCTGATGTTTGACCTGGAAGACTCCGTCGCGCTGCGTGAAAAAGACACCGCTCGTCGTCTGGTCTACCACGCACTGCAGCATCCGCTGTATCGCGATGTCGAAACCATCGTGCGCGTTAACGCACTGGATTCCGAATGGGGGATCAACGATCTGGAAGCCGTCGTTCGCGGCGGCGCTGACGTGGTTCGTCTGCCGAAAACCGATACCGCTCAGGATGTTATCGATATCGAAAGCGAAATTCTGCGCATTGAAAAAGCCTGCGGTCGCGAGCCGGGCAGCACGGGTCTGCTGGCCGCCATCGAGTCACCGTTAGGCATCACTCGCGCCGTGGAAATCGCCCACGCCTCTGAACGTCTGATCGGGATCGCGCTGGGCGCGGAAGACTATGTACGCAACCTGCGCACGGAACGTTCGCCGGAGGGGACTGAATTACTGTTTGCCCGTTGTTCTATTTTGCAGGCCGCGCGCTCTGCCGGGATTCAGGCCTTCGATACCGTCTATTCCGATGCCAACAACGAAGCGGGCTTCCTGCACGAAGCCGCCCACATCAAACAGCTGGGTTTTGACGGCAAATCGCTGATCAACCCGCGCCAGATTGACCTGCTGCACAACCTGTATGCCCCGACGCAAAAAGAAGTGACGCACGCGCGTCTGGTCGTGGAAGCCGCAGAAGCCGCCGCCCGTGATGGCCTCGGGGTGGTCTCCCTGAACGGCAAGATGGTCGACAGCCCGGTGATCGAGCGCGCACGTCTGGTGCTCTCCCGTGCAGAACTTTCCGGCATCCGCGAAGAATAAGGCAAAAACAATGACCCAGAAAAACGAACAGTCTCAACGACAGGAACGGGTAGCAGCCTGGAGCCGCCAGGCTGAAAGCGACCTTTCCACCTATACCAGCGCCGCAAAGCAGGCCCTGCAGGAACAGAAACCGCGCGACCAGAAACTGTGCGCCAGCCTGGAAGAGGCAATCCGCCGTTCCGGTTTGCAGGATGGCATGACTATCTCCTTCCACCATGCGTTTCGCGGCGGCGACCTGACCATTAACCTGGTGATGGCAACCCTCGCCAGCATGGGATTTAAAAACCTGACGCTAGCTTCCAGCTCCCTGAGCGATTGCCACGCGCCGCTGGTCGACCATATCCGTAACGGCGTCGTTAACCGTATTTACACTTCCGGTCTCCGCGGACCGCTGGCAGAAGAGATCTCTCGCGGCCTGCTCGCCGAACCCGTTCAGGTTCACTCCCACGGCGGCCGCGTGCATCTGGTTCAGAGCGGCGAACTTAACATTGATGTGGCCTTCCTCGGCGTCCCGTCCTGCGATCCGTTCGGTAACGCTAACGGCTACACCGGTAAAGCCTGCTGCGGTTCACTCGGCTATGCCCGCGTTGACGCTGAAAGCGCTAAACAGGTGGTGCTACTGACGGAACAACTGCTGCCTTATCCGCACAACCCGGCCAGCATTACCCAGGATCAGGTTGATCTGATCGTCCAGATAGACCAGGTCGGCGATGCCGATAAAATCGGAGCTGACGCCACCCGAATGACCACCAACCCGCGCGAACTGCTGATTGCCCGCAGCGCGGCAGATGTCATCGCCCACTCCGGCTATTTCAAAGAAGGCTTTTCACTGCAAACCGGTACTGGCGGCGCCTCACTGGCGGTCACACGCTTTTTGGAAGACAAAATGCGTCGCCGCGATATCCGCGCAGACTTCGCGCTGGGCGGTATCACGGCCACCATCGTCGATCTGCATGAAAAAGGGTTGATTCGCAAACTGCTGGACGTACAGAGCTTCGACCGCAATGCCGCAGAGTCGCTGGCGCGCAACCCGAATCACATTGAAATCAGCGCAAACCAGTATGCCAACTGGGGTTCAAAAGGCGCCTCCGTTGACCGTCTGGATGTGGTCGTGCTGAGTGCGCTGGAAGTCGACACCCAGTTTAACGTCAACGTGCTGACCGGTTCTGACGGCGTCATTCGCGGCGCGTCCGGCGGACACTGCGATACCGCCGTCGCCGCTGCGTTGTCAATCATCGTCGCACCGCTGGTGCGGGGTCGCATTCCGACGCTGGTGGATAACGTGTTGACCTGCGTCACGCCGGGTTCCAGCGTCGATATTCTGGTTACCGATCATGGCATTGCGGTTAACCCGGCACGTCCGGAACTGGCGGAACGCCTGAAAGAAGCCGGGATGAAGGTGGTCTCCATCGAGTGGCTGCGTGAACGTGCGCAACAGCTCACTGGTGAACCCCGTCCCATCGAATTCACCGACCGTGTGATTGCCGTGGTGCGCTATCGCGACGGTTCAGTGATCGATGTTGTTCATCAGGTGAAGGAATAAGCCATGCACCTGCTCCCTGAACAGGCCACCCGCCACGCCGTTTCAATTCCCGAGCTGCTCGTCAGCCGGGATACGCGACAA
The DNA here is from genome assembly GCF_050252275.1 of Citrobacter sp. NCBI lineage: Bacteria > Pseudomonadati > Pseudomonadota > Gammaproteobacteria > Enterobacterales > Enterobacteriaceae > Citrobacter > Citrobacter sp. The sequence continues at coordinate 3,484 of NZ_JBFWLF010000170.1, forward strand.
GCACGGCAACACGTCTGGCTAGCGCGCCATCCCATTCCACTGGTCTCCTTTACCGTGGTAGCGCCTGGCCCGATTAAAGACAGCGAGCTCACCCGTCGCCTCTTTAATCATGGCGTGACTGCGCTGCGTACGCTGGCGGCACAGGCGGACTGGCATATCAGGGAGCAGGCTGCACTGGCCTCAGCATGCGGGCCGGAAGGCATGCTCTCGATTGAGGCACCGGCCCGTGACATCAAGCTCGCAACCATTGAGCTCGAACATACACATCCTCTGGGACGTTTGTGGGATATCGATGTGCTCACACCCGGAGGCGACATTATCTCCCGCCGCCATTTCGCCCTTCCCGCCCGCCGCTGCCTGCTTTGCGAGCAGAGCGCTGCCGAATGCGCGCGTGGGAAAACTCATACGCTCTCCGATCTGATCGCCCACATGGAGGCGCTGCTGCATGCTGCCGATTCCCAATATGCCCGTTGAAACGACCGCTCTTCCTCGTACGCTGTTTGACGCATACGGCCATCTGGCGTGGCGTGCAATGCTGACGGAAGTCAATCTGTCGCCAAAACCCGGGCTGGTCGATCGTCTGAACTGCGGCGCGCATAAAGACATGTCGCTGACGGATTTTCATCGCAGCGCGCTGGCGATTCAGGCCTGGCTTCCGCGTTTTATTGAATACGGTGCATGCAGTGCGCAAATGCCGGCCGATGCCGTATTAACCGGCTTACGCCCGTTAGGTATGGCCTGTGAAGCGGACATGTTTCGCGCCACCGCGGGTGTGAACACCCATAAAGGCAGCATTTTTTCTCTCGGTCTGCTGTGTGCCGCCATTGGCCGACTGCATCAGCAGCAGCAGCCCATCACCCCGGAAACGATCTGTACCACCGCCGCCCACTTTTGCCGCGGCCTGACCGAGCGCGAACTGCGCAACAACAACCAACAACTCACGGCAGGCCAGCGACTCTATCAGCAACTGGGGTTAACCGGCGCACGTGGCGAAGCCGAAGCGGGATATCCGTTGGTCATCCGCCATGCGCTTCCGCACTATCGCGCCCTGTTAGCCGAGGGACGCGATCCCGAGCTGGCGCTGCTGGACACCTTACTCCTGCTGATAGCGCGCAACGGCGATACCAACGTGGCCTCGCGCGGCGGTGCGGCAGGCCTGCGCTGGATACAGCAGCAGGCAAACGCATTGTTACAACAAGGGGGCATCCGAACCCCCGCCGATCTCGATCATCTGCATCAGTTCGACAGCCACTGCATTGAACGCAATCTCAGCCCTGGCGGCAGTGCCGACCTGCTGATCGTCACGTGGTTTTTAGCCCAGATTTCTCAAGTTAAACATTTACACAATTATTGAAAAGATCCTTTCCGGAGAATCACTTATGTCTTTATCGAAAGATAGTATATGGAAGTTGTTGGCTCCCCTGGTCGTCATGGGTGTCATGTTTCTTATCCCTGTCCCGGACGGCATGCCCCCTCAGGCATGGCATTACTTCGCCGTTTTCGTGGCGATGATCGTCGGTATGATCCTGGAGCCGATCCCGGCTACCGCGATCAGCTTTATCGCCGTGACCATCTGCGTCATTGGTAGCAACTACCTGCTCTTTGATGCCAAAGAGCTGGCGGACCCGGCATTCGATGCCGGTAAACAGGCGCTGAAATGGGGTCTTGCGGGTTTCTCCAGTACCACCGTCTGGCTGGTGTTCGGTGCGTTTATCTTTGCGCTGGGCTACGAAGTTACGGGTCTTGGCCGTCGTATCGCGCTGTTCCTGGTGAAATTCATGGGCAAACGCACCCTGACGCTGGGCTATGCGATTGTCATCATCGATATTCTGCTGGCGCCGTTTACGCCATCCAACACCGCCCGTACCGGGGGCACCGTGTTCCCGGTAATCAAAAACCTGCCGCCGCTGTTTAAATCGTTCCCGAACGATCCGTCCGCACGTCGTATCGGCGGTTACCTGATGTGGATGATGGTCATCAGTACCAGTCTGAGTTCTTCGATGTTCGTTACGGGTGCTGCGCCAAACGTGCTGGGTCTGGAATTTGTCAGCAAAATCGCCGGTGTGCAGATTAGCTGGCTGCAGTGGTTCCTGGGCTTCCTGCCGGTCGGTATCATTTTGCTGATCGTTGCGCCGTGGCTCTCTTATGTTCTCTACAAGCCTGAAATCACACACAGTGCGGAAGTCGCAGCGTGGGCGGGTGACGAACTCAAAACTATGGGTACCTTGACGCGTAAAGAGTGGACGCTGATCGGTCTGGTTCTGTTGAGCTTAGGGTTATGGGTCTTTGGCGGTGAAATGATCGACGCCACCGCCGTCGGTTTGTTAGCCGTTTCACTGATGCTGGCGCTGCATGTGGTGCCGTGGAAAGACATTACCAAATACAACAGCGCCTGGAACACGCTGGTGAACCTTGCCACCCTCGTGGTCATGGCAAACGGTTTAACCCGCTCCGGTTTTATTGACTGGTTCGCCAGTACTATGAGCACCCATCTGGAAGGGTTCTCGCCTAACGCGACGGTAATTGTGCTGGTGCTGGTGTTCTACTTTGCCCACTACCTGTTTGCCAGCCTGTCGGCGCACACGGCAACCATGCTGCCGGTGATTCTGGCGGTCGGTAAAGGAATCCCGGGCGTGCCGATGGAACATCTGTGTATTCTGCTGGTGCTGTCCATCGGGATCATGGGCTGTCTGACGCCGTACGCAACAGGCCCAGGGGTCATTATCTACGGCTGCGGCTATGTTAAATCCAAAGACTACTGGCGTCTTGGCGCCATCTTCGGGGTGATTTACATTGCGATGCTGTTGCTGGTTGGCTGGCCGATTCTGGCGATGTGGAACTAGTTCTGACGTAAAACACTGAATGGATCAAGGCCCGCAGGGTAAAGACACCTTGCGGGCTTTTTTTATGGTTAAATAGATACTATTCAGATTTTATATAAGTTCAGAATCATCATGAAACCGACCTGGCAAAAATGGGTGTGGCTCGCCGCCCCACTCCTCCCCCTTTCTACCGCAACCGCCAACGAATTACAGGCAACGCAGTACGGTGACTTTGACCGTTATGTGCTGGCGCTCTCCTGGCAGACAGGCTTCTGTCAGAGCCAGCACGATCGGGACCGCCGTGAGCCTGACGAGTGTCGCCTGCAAAAAGAGACCGCCAACAAAGTCGATTTTCTGACCGTTCACGGATTGTGGCCAGGATTACCGAAATCGGTCGCTTCACGCGGAGTCGATGAACGCCGCTGGATGCGCTTTGGCTGCGCCACGCGTCCGATCCCTAACCTGCCGGAAGCTCGTGCCAGTCGCAAATGTTCTGCGCCAGAAACAGGACTTTCGCTGGAAACCGCCGCTAAACTCAGTGACGTTATGCCAGGAGCAGGCGGACGTTCTTGCCTCGAACGCTATGAATACGCGAAACACGGCGCCTGTTTTGGCTTCGACCCGGATGCGTACTTCGGCACCATGGTGCGGTTGAACAAAGAGATCAAGGCCAGCGAATTAGGGGCATTTCTGGGCGAGAATTACGGTAAGAGCGTCAGTCGCCGCGCCTTCGATGCAGCGGTGGCCCAACGCTGGGGAAAAGAGGCCGTCAAAGCAGTAAAACTGAGTTGTCACGGCAATCCGGCTTATCTGACGGAGATCCAGTTCTCGCTGAAGGCCAGTGCCATTAACGCGCCGCTCTCCGCCGACTCGTTTGCCCGCAACCCCATCCGGGAAACTGTGGTAAGCAGTTCGTCATCGACAAAGTAGGTTACTGATCTTTTGACCCGACGTGAAATCCGCGCCGGGTCAAAAATCAACGTTTCGCACGCGCATCCGGGCGCACCAGATCAAAACGGTGCGACTCGCTGATCGCATAGTAGGCCGTAGGGCCGCCAGCACGCAGCACGGGCTGTGCTTTTGCGGTCTGGTAAATCCCCTCTTCCAGCAGCGTTTCGGCAATATGAATCCCGACAACCTCACCGAGGATCAGCCAGGTTTCGATGGCTTCACCCTGCGCGGTCGTCAGTTGAATACTCTGCGACAGGCGACATTCAAAATTCACCGGGCTTTGCGCAACGCGTGGCACTTTTACCAGCCGACTTTCCGCCTTCGTCAGCCCGGCAGCGAAAAATTCATCTTCGCCATGCGGCAGACTGGCAGAGGTTTCATTCATCGCGCTGGCTAATTCTCGGGTGGTCAGGTTCCAGACAAACTCTCCGGTTTCCATGATGTTACGCACGCTGTCTTTCCAGCCGGTGCTGGCAAAACCGATAATGGGCGGATGATAATTGAAACAGTTAAAGAAGCTATAAGGCGCCAGATTATCCCGGCCAGCGGTGTCCTGAGAAGCGATCCAGCCAATTGGCCTGGGGCCAACGATGGCATTCAGCGGGTCGTGCGGCAGGCCGTGTCCCTGCGAGGGTTGATAGAAATACATAGTATTCTCTGATGAATTTAACGTCGGCGAAGCACGAAATGCGCTCCGCTCATCCCCCTGATGGAAGAGGATCAGCGTAGAGCAATCCGTTAAAGATTACGACTGAATAAAGTTGAGCAGATCCTGATTTATCTGCTGCTTATGGGTGGTGCAGATGCCGTGGGAACCGCCCGCGTAGACTTTCAGTTGCGCGTCGGGCAAGATTTGCGCCGCCACTTTGCCGCAGGTTTCAAGCGGGACAATCTGATCGTCATCGCCATGAATGACCAGCGTCGGAATGGTCATTTTGCGCAAGTCTTCACGCAGATCTGTTTCCGAGAACGCCTTGATGCAGTCGTACAGCGCTTTTATTGAGCCCTGTAATCCCTGCTCAACAAAACTCTCGCGCACGGCTTTCGACTCTTTCGCTCCCGGACGGTTATAGCCGTAGAAGGCGGCAGTGAGTTCATAGAAAAAGGCGGCACGGTCATTGACAACGCCTTCACGGATACCGTCGAACACCTCTTTTGGCACACCGTTTGGGTTGAAATCCGTTTTCACCATGATAGGCGTCACCGCGCCAATCAATACCGCTTTCGCCACCCGCTGCGTCCCGTGTCGCCCAATATAACGCGCCACTTCGCCACCGCCCGTCGAGTGACCGACGTGCACCGCATTTTGCAGGTCCAGGTGTGCGGTCAGTTCAGCCAGATCGTCGGCATACTGATCCATCGTGTGCCCCTCCCACGGTTGCGCGGAACGCCCATGCCCGCGCCTGTCGTGGGCGATCACCCGATATCCTTTCGACCCCAGAAAAAGCATCTGATCTTCAAAGGCATCTGCCGTTAACGGCCAGCCGTGGCTGAAGACAATGGGCTGTCCACTGCGATCACCCCAGTCCTTAAAATACAGATAGCTGCCATCTTTGAGAATAATTTTGTCGTACTGGCTCATGAGATCTCCTGTAGCGGAACGCTGAGAAAGTGACGCGCTCGCGGCGCGCGCTTAAAAAGCATAATGCAAATTTGAGAACGATCACGTTTATCGAATAAAATTCATACCAGCGATGCTTTTTTAGCTATTTACCCGAATGTGAACTAAATCACTTCAAACCCAGGGTAAGTCTCAGTATCATCGGGAGAGTTAAACCCTTGCCGCCAGACGGTGAGGGTTTTCTTTTGGGAATATTATCTGCGGCAAAACGCAGTACTGACGACATGGAGTAAAAATGTCCAGACCAACTATCATCATTAACGACCTTGATGCAGAACGCATCGATCGCTTACTGGAGCAACCCGCGTATGCAGATTTACCCATTGCCGACGCGTTAAATGCCGAGCTGGATCGTGCCCAAATGTGTTCGCCAGAGACCATGCCGCATGACGTCGTGACCATGAACAGTCGTGTTAAATTCCGCAATCTGAGCGATGGCGAAATTCGCGTGCGCACGTTGGTTTATCCTGCGGCGATGACCGACAGCAGTACGCAACTTTCAGTGATGGCGCCAGTGGGGGCAGCGCTGTTGGGCGTGCGTGTGGGCGACACCATTCACTGGGAACTTCCGGGCGGCGTATCCACCCACCTCGAAGTGCTGGAGCTGGAATACCAGCCAGAAGCTGCTGGCGACTTCCTGCGTTAATCCCATCTGCATAAGCGACTTTCCGCTTTACCCAGAGGATGCGCTCGCATCCTCTTTCCGGCATCTTCAGTAAAATCACCCTTTCGTCCTGGTTCGCCTTTTTCCTGACTCGTCCACACTGAATCGGTTTCATTGGCAGGTGCGGTCATGAACGATACATTCAGCATATTACTGGGATTCTTCATTATGGCGGCGATCATCGTCGGTGCCGTGCTTTACCTGGAGAATCACTGGTAGTGAATGAACAAGGAATCGCCGCACATGTGAAAAATACCCTGCAGAAAGCAGACAGAATTATTATTATATGCTTGAATGATTTAAGTATTAATTAACAGGGAGAAACGGGTATGTATAAGACAATCATTATGCCGGTTGATGTTTTTGAAATGGAACTCAGCGATAAGGCGATTCGCCACGCTGAATTTCTGGCGCAGCAGGATGGCGTCATTCATCTTTTGCATGTGCTGCCTGGTTCTGCC
>NZ_JBFWLF010000171.1:0-9962 GCF_050252275.1 Citrobacter sp.
CGCTGGCTTGGCTGGCAGGGCATGTACTGGCTGATGGCAGCATTACTGATCCCTTGTATTATTTCCACTCTGCTCGCCCCCGAACCGACCGACAGCATTCCGGTGCCAAAAACGCTGGAGCAGGCAGTCGCAGCCCCGCTACGCGATTTCTTCGGTCGTAACAACGCCTGGCTGATTTTGCTGCTCATCATCCTTTATAAGCTGGGTGATGCCTTCGCCATGAGCCTGACCACCACCTTTTTGATTCGTGGTGTGGGCTTTGACGCCGGAGAAGTGGGCGTCGTCAATAAAACGCTGGGACTGATCGCCACGATTATTGGCGCGCTGTACGGCGGGGTGTTGATGCAACGGCTGACGCTGTTTCGCGCTTTACTGATTTTCGGCATTCTCCAGGGCGTCTCCAACGCCGGATACTGGCTCCTGTCGGTGACCGACAAGCACATGTTCAGCATGGCTGCGGCGGTGTTTTTCGAGAACCTGTGCGGAGGAATGGGGACGTCAGCGTTCGTCGCGCTGCTGATGACGCTGTGTAATAAGTCATTTTCTGCCACCCAGTTTGCCCTGCTGTCAGCACTTTCTGCCGTGGGGCGCGTCTATGTTGGCCCGGTTGCCGGTTGGTTTGTCGAGGCGCATGGCTGGTCGACGTTTTATCTTTTCTCCGTCGTGGCCGCCGTTCCGGGCCTGATATTGCTGCTGGTGTGTCGGCAAACGCTGGAGTACACGCGACAGAGCGAAAGTTTCCTGCCGCGAACAGAATTCCGTTCGGCCTACCGTCTGGCGTTATGGATTTTGATGGCGGGATGCGCGTTGCTTGCTGTCTGGCTGCTGTTGCTGTCGCTGAACGCGCTGGATTTCACTAACTTCTCCTTCCTCGCCGGACTGCTGGAAGTCGCGGTGACTATCGCCATTTTCGGCATCGTGTTTGGCGGCTTGCTCGACTATCTGGCGCTACACAAAACGCGGCTGGTGTAAGCGCCCCTTTATTTAGCCGTTGTAATCACCCTGCGTAATTATATCGGCTAAATAAACAACAACTGAAAAAATTAATATTTGTTGTTTTGTGCGCAATAGAATCTGGAAATTATTGACGCCTTTTATAGGTTTTATTTTCCTTACTCGATTCAGCCGAAACACATTTATTTTTTGTATTTTATTTGTCTCTTTATTGATAATCACTTGTTAACCAATTGTTTTATTTTTGCATTGGTTATACCAATTGCCCTCGCGTCGCCTCCCTGAAGTCCCCTTTCGTTATAACGTGATGTTGCAACAGGTTCTTAATGCTGAAACGACATATCTTGCAACATATGTGACACGGGCGGCAGAACCCGGTAACACAGATCCAATGATGTTTACAGTAATGTAACCTTCCCGTAAAATGCCCACACACTTTAAACGCCACCCGGTCCCGTGGAATTGAGGTCGTTAAATGAGACTCAGGAAATACAATAAAAGTTTGGGATGGTTGTCATTAATTGCAGGCACTGCATTACTCAGTGGCTGTAATTCTGCGCTGTTAGATCCCAAAGGACAGATTGGACTGGAGCAACGTTCGCTGATACTGACGGCATTTGGCCTGATGTTGATCGTCGTTATTCCTGCAATCTTGATGGCTGTAGGTTTTGCCTGGAAGTACCGTGCAAGCAATAAAGATGCGAAGTATAGCCCGAACTGGTCACACTCCAATAAAGTGGAAGCGGTGGTCTGGACGGTTCCTATCTTAATCATCATTTTCCTTGCCGTGCTGACCTGGAAAACCACTCACGCTCTTGAGCCAAGCAAGCCGCTGGCGCATGACGAGAAGCCCATTACCATCGAAGTGGTTTCCATGGACTGGAAATGGTTCTTCATCTACCCGGAACAGGGCATTGCTACCGTGAATGAAATCGCCTTCCCGGCGAACACTCCGGTGTACTTCAAAGTGACCTCTAACTCCGTGATGAACTCCTTCTTCATCCCACGTCTGGGCAGCCAGATTTATGCCATGGCCGGTATGCAGACTCGCCTGCATCTGATCGCCAATGAAGCCGGTACCTATGACGGTATCTCCGCAAGCTATAGCGGACCTGGCTTCTCCGGTATGAAGTTCAAGGCTATCGCAACAGAGGACCGCGCCGCATTCGACCAATGGGTTGCTAAAGCGAAACAGTCACCGAACACCATGAGCGACATGGCGGCGTTCGAGAAAGTGGCTGTGCCAAGCGAATACAACCAGGTGGAATACTTCTCCAACGTGAAACCCGATTTGTTTAAAGACGTGATTAACAAATTTATGGCTCACGGTCAGAGCATGGACATGACCCAACCAGAAGGTGAGCACAGCTCGCACGAAGGAATGGAAGGCATGGACATGAGCCACGCGGAAGCCGCCAACTCAAGGGGCTGAGGAAGAATACGATGTTCGGAAAATTGACACTGGATGCAGTTCCGTTCCATGAACCCATCGTCATGGTTACGATCGCTGCTATTATCATCGGTGGTGCGGCTTTACTTGGCCTGATTACTTACTTTGGTAAGTGGACCTACCTGTGGAAAGAGTGGCTAACTTCGGTTGACCACAAACGCCTTGGCATCATGTATGTCATCGTCGCTATCGTCATGTTGGTTCGTGGCTTTGCTGACGCCATCATGATGCGTAGTCAGCAAGCGCTGGCGTCTGCAGGTGAAGCGGGCTTCCTGCCGCCTCACCACTACGATCAGATATTCACGGCTCACGGCGTGATCATGATCTTCTTCGTGGCAATGCCATTTGTTATCGGTCTGATGAACCTGGTGGTTCCACTGCAGATCGGTGCGCGTGACGTTGCGTTCCCGTTCCTGAACAACCTGAGCTTCTGGTTCACCGTTGTCGGCGTTATCCTGGTTAACCTGTCTCTGGGTGTGGGTGAATTCGCGCAGACCGGTTGGCTGGCGTACCCGCCGCTCTCGGGAATTGAGTACAGTCCAAGCGTCGGGGTCGACTATTGGATATGGGCAGTCCAGTTGTCCGGTATTGGTACAACCCTGACCGGTATCAACTTCTTTGTGACTATCATTAAGATGCGCGCGCCAGGCATGACCATGTTCAAGATGCCGGTCTTTACCTGGGCATCGCTGTGCGCGAACATCCTGATTATCGCCTCCTTCCCGATTCTGACGGTTACCGTCGCGTTGCTTACCCTGGATCGTTATCTGGGCACCCATTTCTTTACCAACGATATGGGCGGCAACATGATGATGTACATCAACCTGATTTGGGCCTGGGGCCATCCGGAAGTGTACATTCTGATTCTGCCGGTATTCGGGGTGTTCTCGGAAATCGCCGCGACCTTCTCACGTAAACGTCTGTTTGGTTACACCTCGCTGGTGTGGGCAACCGTGTGTATTACCGTATTGTCGTTCATCGTCTGGCTGCACCACTTCTTTACCATGGGTGCCGGTGCGAACGTTAACGCCTTCTTCGGTATTACCACCATGATTATCGCCATCCCGACCGGGGTGAAGATCTTCAACTGGCTGTTCACCATGTATCAGGGCCGTATCGTATTCCACTCAGCAATGCTGTGGACGATTGGCTTTATCGTGACCTTCTCAGTCGGCGGGATGACCGGCGTACTGCTGGCGGTCCCGGGCGCGGACTTTGTACTGCACAACAGTCTGTTCCTGATTGCGCACTTCCATAACGTTATTATCGGCGGCGTCGTATTTGGTTGCTTCGCGGGTATGACCTACTGGTGGCCAAAAGCGTTTGGCTTCACGCTGAACGAAACCTGGGGTAAACGCGCATTCTGGTTCTGGATCATCGGCTTCTTCGTTGCTTTCATGCCGCTGTATGTGCTGGGCTTTATGGGGATGACTCGTCGTCTCAGCCAGCAGATTGACCCTCAGTTCCATCCGATGCTGGTTGTTGCTGCCTGTGGCGCCGCGCTGATTGCAGTGGGTATCCTGTGCCAGTTCATTCAGATGTATGTTTCTATTCGCGACCGCGAACAGAATCGTGATCTGACCGGTGACCCATGGGGTGGCCGTACGCTGGAATGGGCAACGTCTTCTCCGCCTCCGTTCTATAACTTTGCCGTTGTGCCGCACGTTCATGAGCGTGATGCCTTCTGGGAAATGAAAGAAAAAGGTGAAGCGTACAAGCAGCCTGCGCACTATGAAGAGATTCATATGCCGAAGAATAGCGGTGCCGGTATCGTCATTACCGCCTTCGCGACGCTGTTTGGTTTCGCCATGATCTGGCATATCTGGTGGCTGGCTATTGCAAGCTTCGCAGGCATGATCATCAGCTGGATTGTGAAAAGCTTTGATGAAGATGTGGACTACTACGTGCCGGTCCCGGAAATCGAAAAACTGGAAAACCAGCATTTCGATGAGATTACTAAGGCAGGGCTGAAAAATGGCAACTGATACTTTAGCGCACGCGACTGCCCACGCGCACGAACACGGGCACCACGATGCAGGCCAGAACAAAATCTTCGGATTTTGGATCTACCTGATGAGCGACTGCATTCTGTTCTCTATTCTGTTTGCTACCTATGCCGTTCTGGTGAACGGCACCGCAGGTGGCCCGACAGGTAAGGACATTTTCGAACTGCCATTCGTTCTGGTTGAAACTTTCCTGCTGTTGTTCAGCTCCATTACCTATGGCATGGCGGCGATCGCCATGCACAAGAACAACAAGAGCCAGGTGGTTTCCTGGCTGGCGTTGACCTTCTTGTTTGGTGCCGGCTTCATCGGGATGGAAATCTATGAATTCCATCATCTGATTGTTAACGGTATGGGCCCGGATCGCAGCGGCTTCCTTTCTGCGTTCTTCGCGCTGGTCGGCACCCACGGTCTGCACGTGACGTCCGGTCTTATCTGGATGGCCGTGCTGATGGTACAGATCGCCCGTCGCGGCCTGACCAGCACCAACCGCACCCGCATCATGTGCCTGAGCCTGTTCTGGCACTTCCTGGACGTGGTGTGGATCTGTGTGTTCACTGTTGTTTATCTGATGGGGGCGATGTAATGAGTCATTCTAACGTGAACAGCGGCGCGTCCCATGGCAGCGTAAAAACCTACATGACAGGATTTATCCTGTCGGTCATCCTGACGGTCATTCCGTTCTGGATGGTAATGACAGGTGCTGCCTCTCCGGCCGTAATTCTGGGGACTATCCTGGCAATGGCAGTGGTGCAGATTCTGGTGCATCTGGTGTGCTTCCTGCACATGAACACCAAATCTGATGAAGGCTGGAACATGACGGCTTTTGTCTTTACCGTGCTGATCATCGCCATCCTGGTTGTCGGTTCCATCTGGATCATGTGGAACCTCAACTACAATATGATGATGCACTAAGAGCGGCGGTTATGATGTTTAAGCAATACCTGCAAGTAACGAAACCAGGCATCATCTTTGGCAACCTGATCTCGGTGATCGGGGGGTTCCTGCTGGCCTCCAAGGGCAGCATCGACTATCCCCTGTTCATCTACACGTTGGTCGGAGTGTCACTGGTTGTGGCGTCGGGTTGTGTATTTAACAACTACATCGACAGGGATATCGACAGAAAGATGGAAAGGACCAAGAATCGGGTGCTGGTAAGAGGCCTGATCTCTCCTAAAGTCTCGCTGGTGTACGCCACCCTGCTGGGTATTGCTGGCTTCATGCTGCTGTGGTTTGGCGCGAACCCTCTGGCCTGCTGGCTGGGGGTGATGGGCTTTGTGGTTTATGTGGGCGTTTACAGCCTGTATATGAAACGCCACTCGGTCTACGGGACGCTGATCGGCTCTCTCTCCGGCGCGGCGCCGCCGGTGATCGGCTACTGCGCAGTCACCGGAGAGTTCGACAGCGGCGCGCTGATTCTGCTGGCGATTTTCAGCCTGTGGCAGATGCCGCACTCTTATGCCATCGCGATTTTCCGCTTTAAGGATTATCAGGCGGCTAACATCCCGGTTCTGCCGGTGGTGAAAGGCATTTCCGTCGCCAAGAACCACATTACGCTGTACATCATCGCATTTGCCATCGCGACGCTGATGCTCTCTCTGGGCGGCTATGCCGGATATAAATATCTGGTGGTGGCGGCAGCGGTGAGCGTCTGGTGGTTAGGCATGGCGCTGCGCGGTTACAAAGTGGAAGATGACAGAGTCTGGGCGCGCAAGCTGTTCGGTTTCTCCATCATCGCCATTACCGCGCTCTCCGTGATGATGTCCGTCGACTTTATGGTGCCGGATTCACACAATCTGCTGACCTACGTCTGGTAAGCCAGATAACGGTATTAAAAGGGTGCTTCGGCACCCTTTTCTATTTCTGTCACAAATCTCTCTTCCGGTAATATTTACTCAATAACCTCATGTTTACCCCGCCTGCTTAGCGCTTTACACTAGGCGCGAAATTGAGACAGAGGTGGGAATGAACGATTATAAAATGACACCGGGTGAGTTGCGCGCCACCTGGGGTTTAGGGACCGTATTTTCGCTGCGCATGCTTGGCATGTTTATGGTCCTGCCGGTTCTGACCACATACGGTATGGCGCTACAGGGCGCCAGTGAAGCCTTGATTGGACTCGCCATCGGCATCTATGGTCTGGCGCAGGCTATCTTCCAGATCCCCTTCGGACTGCTTTCCGACCGTATCGGTCGTAAGCCGCTGATTGTCGGCGGCTTAGCGGTGTTTATTCTCGGCAGTGTTATCGCCGCGCTGTCGGACTCCATCTGGGGCATTATTCTTGGCCGCGCGTTACAAGGTTCGGGCGCGATTGCCGCCGCGGTGATGGCGCTGCTGTCAGATTTAACCCGCGAGCAAAACCGCACGAAAGCGATGGCGTTTATTGGCGTAAGCTTTGGCATCACCTTCGCGATCGCCATGGTGCTTGGGCCAATCATCACCCACGCCCTGGGGCTTAACGCCCTCTTCTGGATGATCGCCGTCCTGGCGACGCTTGGGATCATCCTGACGCTGTGGGTGGTGCCAGACAGTGACAACCACGTGCTCAATCGCGAATCAGGAATGGTGAAAGGCAGCTTCAGCAAAGTGCTGGCGGAACCGAAACTGCTGAAACTCAACTTTGGCATCATGTGTCTGCACATTCTGCTGATGTCCACCTTCGTTGCTCTACCCGGCCAGTTGGCTGATGCCGGGCTACCCGCAGCGGAACACTGGAAAGTGTATCTGGTGACGATGCTGATTTCGTTTGGCTCGGTCGTCCCGTTTATTATCTACGCCGAAGTGAAGCGGCGGATGAAACGGGTGTTCCTGTTTTGCGTCGCGCTGATTGTGATTGCCGAGATTGTTCTCTGGGGCGCGGGCAGCCATTTCTGGGAACTGATTATCGGTGTGCAATTGTTCTTCCTCGCCTTCAATCTGATGGAAGCCCTCCTCCCTTCGCTCATCAGCAAAGAGTCTCCGGCGGGCTATAAAGGCACGGCGATGGGCGTGTATTCCACCAGCCAGTTCCTCGGCGTCGCGCTGGGCGGTTCACTGGGCGGTTGGGTCGACGGGATGTTTGACGGTCAGACGGTTTTCCTTGCCGGGGCGTTTTTAGCCGTTGTCTGGCTTGCCGTCGCCAGCACCATGAAAGAGCCGCCGTATGTCAGCAGCCTGCGGGTGGTCATTCCACCGGAGATTGCAGCCGATGACGTGCTGAAGCAGCGTTTACTGGCAACAGAAGGCATCAGTGAAGTGTTGATTGCACAGCAGGAACATTCCGCCTATGTGAAGATCGACAGCAAAGTGACCAACCGCTTTGAGGTTGAACAGGCCATCAGCCAGGCGTAAAAAAGAAAACGGTCCGGAAAGCCGGACCGTTAAAGATTAATCGCGGAAGTTTTTAAACTGGAACGGCTGTCCCAAATCGCCGCCGCGCACCAGCGCCATCACGGACTGGAGGTCATCGCGGGATTTCCCGGTCACGCGAATCTCTTCGCCCTGAATCTGCGCCTGCACCTTCAGCTTGCTGTCTTTAATCAGCTTAACGAGCTTCTTCTGCACGGCGCTCTCGATGCCCTGCTTCAGCTTCGCTTCGACAAACCAGGTTTTCCCGCTGTGTACGAACTCTTCCGGTACATCAAGCGATGCCCCTTCAATGCCGCGCTTAAGCAACTTGGCACGCAGAATATCCAGCAACTGGTTGACCTGGAAATCGGATTCGCTCAGCACCTTGATGGTTTTATTGGCATCATTGAGCTCAATGGTCGCTTCAACGCCGCGAAAATCAAAACGTGACTCAACTTCCCGAATGGCGTTATCTACGCCGTTACGAGCTTCCTGAAGATCAACTTCAGACACAATATCGAAAGATGGCATCTTTTCCTCTCCCTTCATTTTTGATGCGAAGCATAATACCTGCAAAGTGACTCAACAGACAGCGCTATACTATGTTAGCAAACACCTGGTGCTGTTGCGGGTGAGGAGGAAGAATGAAAATTACCGTACTGGGATGCGGAGCCTTAGGACAGTTATGGCTTTCGGCGCTGTGCAAACAGGGACATGAAGTACAAGGTTGGCTGCGCGTTCCGCAGCCCTATTGCAGCGTGAATGTGATTGAGACGGACGGGTCGATATTTAACGAATCCCTGACGGCAAACGATCCGGAGTTTTTAGCCACCAGCGATTTGCTATTGGTGACGCTCAAAGCGTGGCAGGTCTCCGACGCGGTCAAAGCGCTGGCGTCAACGCTGTCGGAAATGACGCCCATTCTGTTGATCCATAACGGCATGGGAACGATTGAAGAATTGCACGCTATCCACCAACCCTTGCTGATGGGAACGACCACCCACGCCGCACGTCGCGATGGCAACGTCATTATCCACGTCGCGAACGGCACCACGCGTATCGGTCCGGCGCGCGAGCAGGATGGCGATTTCAGCTATCTTGCCGATTTGCTGCAATGTGTGCTGCCTGACGTCGCCTGGCATAATAATATTCGCGCCGAGATGTGGCGCAAGCTGGCGGTGAACTGTGTGATCAATCCCCTGACCGCGCTGTGGAACTGCCCGAATGGCGAACTGCGCAACCATCCTGAAGAGGTCAATCTGATCTGCCAGGAAGTCGCGGCGGTCATTGAGCGCGAAGGTCACCATACCTCGGTGGACGATTTACGCTATTATGTCGAGCAAGTTATTGACAGCACAGCAGAAAATATCTCGTCTATGCTGCAGGATATCCGGGCCATGCGTCATACCGAGATAGACTACATTACCGGCTATCTGTTGAAACGCGCCCGTGCCCACGGGATTGCGGTGCCGGAAAACAGCCGCCTGTTTGAGTTAGTAAAACGTAAGGAGAGTGAGTATGAGCGCATCGGCACTGGTATGCCTCGCCCCTGGTAGTGAAGAAACCGAAGCGGTTACCACTATCGACCTGCTGGTTCGGGGTGGAATCAACGTCACCACCGCGAGCGTCGCCAGCGACGGCAGTCTGACCATTGTCTGTTCACGCGGCGTAAAACTGCTGGCGGATGCGCCGCTGGTTGCCGTGGCCGATGGCGACTACGACATCATCGTCCTGCCGGGCGGCATTAAAGGTGCCGAGTGTTTTCGCGACAGCACGTTGCTGGTCGAAACCGTTAAGCAGTTTCACCGTTCCGGACGGATTGTCGCCGCCATTTGCGCGGCAGCCGCTACCGTACTCGTTCCGCATGACATTTTTCCCATCGGCAATATGACGGGCTTCCCGGCGCTGAAAGATAAAATACCCGCAGAACAATGGCAGGATAAACGCGTGGTGTGGGATCCGCGGGTGAAATTACTGACCAGCCAGGCGCCGGGCACCTCTATCGATTTTGGCTTAAAGATTATCGACCTGCTGGTTGGGCGTGAGAAAGCCCATGAAGTGGCGTCACAACTGGTGATGGCGGCAGGCATTTATAATTATTACGAGTAAGATGACGCCACACATGTCAGTCTCCAGGCCGGATAAGACGCTTTAGCGTCGCCATCCGGCCTGGAGACCAATCATTCAAAACCAGGGCGCGGAAATCATGACATTGCTGTAAAACAGCA
>NZ_JBFWLF010000172.1:0-9952 GCF_050252275.1 Citrobacter sp.
CACGAATCTAAAAAGCATGGTAGAAAGAACGATAAATAACCATAGTCATGTCGATATTAATTTGTCGCCGTCAACGCCAATCAGCATGACGCGCTCCTGACGTAACACATGGAAAAAATCGATATTTCCCGCTTACAGTTTTTTCCTAAAGCCAGCGCTTCGTTTAGATGCCATGCTTAATCACGCTAATAACTTATAACGTAAAGCGAGGACATGATGAAAAAGACTCTAATCGCATTATCTGCACTTCTGCTGGCTTCTCCTGTTTTTGCCGCTACGACACACGCAACCGATAATGATGTCGCTGCCGCACATGAAAACGCAAATACAGCGAAAGAGAAATTACACCAGGCGCAGAATCAGGGTGAAGAGCAAAAACTGAAAGCAGAACACCGCGCCGAAGGTAAACAGGATAATATCAGCAGCAAAGTTAGCGAAGGCTCGCAAGAAACCTGGCATAAAACTAAAGAAGGTACTGAAAAAGGCTGGAACGCCACGAAAGAAAGCGCTGAGCAGGGCTGGAATAAAACCAAAGAAGGCGCAGCCAGCGTAGAGAAGAAAATCAGCGAATAAATCTTTCGCCCTGATCATTAAAGAATAAAAAAGCCGCTTACGCGGCTTTTTTATTTCTGCTTTTCCCCGTCTGAACTTACCAGCTGTATTTCACTCCCAGCATGCCCTGGGTATCGCTGTAGCCTTTATCACCCAGTTGTACACCGACATTCCCCCAGACGCTTAAACGGTTATTCAGTTTACCCTCCACCCCGGTACGCACCTCACCCAGATTGCGCGCGCCATCACGGCTGATTTTCACGCCATCCATCTTCACGCCGAAGGATTCGGTATTGTGGATCCAGTTCACTTCGACATAGGGCTGGAACTCACGCTGCTGTCCGTCATCCATTTTGTGATGACTGTTGAGGTACGTTTTCACCCCAAGACGCGTCTGAATGTTGCCATCACCTTCTGTTTCAATGCGCGTACCATCATGCCGGGTATGCGAATCCGACTTCACGCCCATCCAGGTGACCTGTGCCTGCGGCTGGATGTACCAGGTGTTCAGAGAACCCTGGCTGCCGCTGAACGTACCGGCTTTCAGGGTGTAACCCGCTTCCAGCGAGGCCGTCAGCCCTTTAGAGTCATAGCTGTCGCTCTCACGCTCGTCCGCATCCACCGTGTTGTCGAACCAGTTGTACAGCAACCAGCTATCAACATACGCCCCCGTGTTATCCACGGCATTCTGATACCAGGTTCCGTACAGACCGGCGCTGTAGCCGCTGGTACGTCCGTCTGAACCGTATCCTGCTCGGTTACTCTGGGTGTTGCTGTGCTCATTGGCGTAACCGCCCATTACGCCGAGATGCCAGCGGTCCAGCCCATCCATACTCCACTGTGCAATGTCGCCGCCCAGTTGCAGCACGTAGCGATTGCTCTGTGTTTTCAGTTGGCCGTCCCCCGCCGAGGAACGTTCATGCCCGCCGACGTGGCGCATCCACATGCTGCCAGCCAGCCCTTCATCCTGGAGCGCATTGCTGTACTGCGGCTCGCCGAGACGATCGTGCAGACGGTGAGCAAACAGCGTGTTCGCAGCAGAAATATTGCTGGTATAGCTACCCGCTTCCGGTCGCAGAACATCCACCGTCCGCGGATCAACAACCGGCGGGTTGTCCGAATCAATCACACCATTCCATTTGCTGGTCAGATACCAGTTTTTCGCCGCCTCGCCGGTTCCCTTCGCCAGCGTGTAGACATACGCACCGGCCTCCACGGAGCCACGGGTCAGGGCGAATTGACCGGCTGAATTGCCCTCCACTTGCACCAGTTCAATGCCGTTGCGGGTCTGCGCGCCAATACCGCCGACATTATTGACGTCCACCCGCGTGTTACCGGAGGTATCGCCATGTACGGTCAGTTTGTCCGTGGCGGAATCATCACCGCCGAGGGCTGTGTTAAATACCATCAGACCGTCATTACCGTGGTAGTTACCGTTCACATCCAGGTGATTACCCGGCTGCATGCCCGAACGCCCCAGGATCACAGTGCCGCTGTGAGTCAGATTGCCGCCGACTGTAAAGTCGGACACCTGCATCGTCCCGCCGCTCATCACATCCACATCCCCGGCGGTGCGACCATACCCCGACAGGGTAGCGCCATCGTGGATATTCACCTGCTGGTTAGCCATATCGACGGCAGAATCGGCATCGCTACCCAGCGCAATCTCACCGTCGAGAATATCGGTGATGCCCGTCCAGGATGTCAAATCCTGTTTCAGTGTCAACACGCCGCTACCGGTCTTGGTCAGATTGCCTGTGCCGCTAATGGCATTGTCCAGCGTCCAGTCCGTGTCCGTCGCTACCGTCAACAGGCCGTTATCCGTCACAGAAGCAGTGCCAAGGTTCTGCTGTTCACTGACGGTCAGTTTGTTGTCTGTGTCGATATTGAACAGGCCGCTAAAACCGCTGTTATCCCCGCTGACGACCACATCTGACATGTTTGCCACATCAATGCCTCCCGCTCCGCTGAGGGTGTTCGTCAGCGTGCCGACAACGCCATTCAGGGTTAATGTCCCGCCGTCGACGATATCGCCGCTGCCTGCACCCAGCACATCATTTACGCTCACTTCCGCCCCGCTGCTGATGGTCGTTTTGGCCGTCAGGGCAGCGTTAGCACCGTCAATCGTTAACAGGCCGCCGTTAACATTCAGCGCGCCGCTGCCGGTCAGACTTCCCTCGCTAAGCCCGCCGTTCGACAGGGTCAGCGATCCGCCATTTAGTGCTAAGGTGGAGTTGGACTGTCCTGTCAACGTACCCGCCGTCTGGGTTGTACCATTGAGATCGGCGGTTGCTCCACTACTGATGTGCAATTCGCTGGTCTCGCCCAGCGCGCCATCGGCGTCGGTACGCAACGTCCCGGCCTGCACCAGCGTGGCACCACTGTAGTCGTTCAGGCCGTTGGAGAGCGACACGACATCAGCCGTATTCACCGCCAGATTGCCGCTGCCGGAGATCGTCGCCGACATATCAGCGCCAGCACCCGTCGCCCCCGCATACGGCGACAGCACCAACGTTTGCCCGGAGAGAATATCCAACGCCTTCAGACCGTAGTTTACATACAGGCCATTACCCGGTGCGGTGGTCAGGCGAAAACCATACTGCCCGTTCGCCACGGTCGTCCCGTTCTGCGCTATCTGAAGGGTTTTATCTCCCGCAATCGGCGCACCGTTTTGATCGGCAAGCGTCAGTGAACCACCCGACCCAAGCACAATCGACGCTTTCACCAGTTGTACGCCAATCCCGGCGTCATCCTGCTGGAGCAGGTTTGCGGTAGTATCTGGATTCGCCGCCGCGCCAGTATCGTTCCAGGGATCGGCAAGGTTTACTTTCACCGTGCCGGTACCGTCTGCCTGATATTCGCGTCCGTTGTACATTACCCCCGCTGCGCCGGCAACCAGGGTATTGACCGACACCAGACTGTTGGAGATCGTTGCCCCCGGAAGCGTAACGTCAAAAGCCAGCGTGCCCCCATTAAAAAGTAGCCCCGTAAGATCCTGCGTACCGCTGACGGTTGTGGTGTTCCCCGCACTGCTGATTAACAGCGATTGTGCCAATGACGAAGCGTTATTCCCGGAAAGCGCAAATGTGCTATTTCGCAACTCAACCGCTCCGCGAAAACTGTTGCCGACGGCAGGCGTAAAGGAAAAGACATCATCCCCAGCGTGCAGATTGACAGACATCAACCCCGTGCCGTTCAACACATTGCTGAAGGCAAAGTCATTAGTGCTGGTGTCGGTGGCACCGACAATTTCGAGCGTGCCATCACTGCCAATCGTCACTTCACTGCTGCCAAGGCCGGTTCTGTTAGCGCTAGATTGCAGAGCCGAGGTGAGCGTGCCGCCATTGACCAGGGTCTTCCCGCTGTAGGTATTATCCCCCGTCAGTACGGTATGCCCGGCCTGATGAACAATCGTTCCCTGGCCGGTAATCGGCATAGCGAGCTGATATCCTCCCGCGGTGGAGGGATCGTTGGTGGTGTGATTGAGCACAAGAGAACCGGTACCCGAGCCAAACGTCACGCCGGTCACGCCGGAAATCACGCCCGCTCCGGCGGCGGCCTGTCCCTGAGCCGCGCCAATGTTCACTACGCCGGTGCTTGAGGCATTCTGCGCAATGAACAGTATGCCATTCAGGTTAAGCGCGCCGCTGTTACTCAGGTTGAGAGTACCGTCGCCCACAGCGCCGACGGTGGCTGACGTCGCATCCAGACGCGATCCGGCGCCATTGATATTCACCGTCCCCTCGCCGCCATTTGCCGCCAGGCTCACCGCGCTGGCAACCACTTTCCCACCCGACTGAATATCCAGTATCCCTGTCGCGGAATGACCCACGTTGAGTTTTTTGGTGACGTCACTGGCGTCAGCGATCCGCCATTCCCCACCGTTACTGATATTCACTCGCCCGTAACCAGCAGGCGAACGTCCCAGCATACTGTCGGCGCTACTGCGTACAATGGCAGAGTCAGAGATATTCAGCGTTCCCGAACCATAATCCCCGACCCGCAGCGCGCCGGTGCTCATTGTTGAATTCTGACCGCTAACGCTGACGGTTCCGACCCCGGCCTCAAAACTGCCAATCGTTGTCATACCGGCGTTCAGCGCACCGCCCTCTTCAATGTTAATCACTCCTGTACCGCCATAACCAATATTCAGGTCCTGGAGCGCCCCCGAAGGATTCACTAAATTCCACAGCCCACCCGAACGGATCGTAGCGGACCCGTGACTGCCATTTGATCCGCCCAACACGCCCAACCCTGAAGTATTCACCACCGCAGCGTTGGAGATGGTCATGGTGCCGACACCGTACTCGGCAATGGTCATCGCTCCTGAACGTAACGAAGAGCCGGAACCATCGACGTTCACCGTACCGTTCGCCTGGGTGTTATCGCCGATAATGAGCTTGTAGACATCCGATCCTGCCACCACACCGCCCGCGAGAATATTCAGCGTGCCCACGCCGTTCATGCCGATGAAAGTGTAGTAATCCAGTGAATATCCCGTCGCCACGTTGACCACCTCGCCATTATCAATAATGGCCGAATTGGCGGGCAGAGAGGCCAGCAGCAGCAGTGACAGGGCACTACGTTTAAAAAGCGGTTGCAAAGCATGGTGTTGTTGCGCGGAAGAGGACGTTGTATTCAAAGATGAATGGGTTGATGACTGGCTTGTCCCTCTCACCAACTCGGAACAAACCTGAAATACCTTCAGAACTTCATTCCATATAACGCGATAATTTGTGTTCATAAAAAATGCTCATAATCTGATAAAATGTTTATATGCGGTGTAATTGTTTTTAATACGCAACATAGAATCGATAAGCTTCCCTCACCTGGAAATGGGAAATAGAGGGCTATTCAGAAATGAATTCTGAACAGTCTTAAATTAAATAATCTATTGATGGTGTTATAATGATTTCACATATTGTCTCCGACAATAGTATCCATGCTTGAGTAAATAACGAACATCCAGGCTCCACGATTTACTCTCCGGAGAGGGCGTTAATGAATCACAGACCATCGTCAGAAATAAAAAACAATATTATGCAAATATATAACGCGTGTCCCTGTACAAAACATCCACTCATGCCAGTTGGTGACTGACAACACACGATAAATTCAGACCTTCTGGTGACGACCCGGGATCGGTTCGGCGGCAGCCATTGCGGCTTGCTGTTTGGTTAATAATGTTTATGTAATTCTTGCGCTCAGTTTTACACTCGCCTAAAAAGCTGTCAATACGCCCCCGGACTATTAGCCTGAACATTAATATCAGAAAATAATAATTAGTGAGCATAAATTCCTGGGAAGGACAGATGACGAAATTCTATTTTTCCGTATCATGAAAGGGAAAATAGAGAGGAACCCTGGATTTTTATATTGCGCAATAAGATTTTTAGCATTTTGCCAGCGTGTAAAAACTGCCTTTGAAAAGCACTTTTTGCTAAAAGCTTTTATGGCCCAATGTGGTAATTCCGGCTATCTGATTGTCTATAAAGAATATTTATGTTTTCATCGGGATGTGAGCGACCACTAAAAAGCGAACCCGAACATGTAAACCGCCTAACGTAGTGCTGCGTGAAAGATGAGGATGGGTGCGATGCAAACGGGCAATATCAGAAACCAGCGCCAGGCCAATGCCTGCTCCGGCTTCCGTTCCGGCATTTTCAAGACGATGGAACGGCAGCATTGCCTGATGAATCTGTTCATCTTCGATGCCAGGACCACTGTCCTCGACCTCCAGCACCACGGCCTCACCTTCCCGACGTAACCTGGCGGTCACCGTCCCTTGCGCCGGGGTATATTTCAGGGCGTTATCCAGCAAATTACCGCACAATTCCCCCAGCAGGACATCATCACCGTCTATCCATATCGCCTCCAGCACGCCTTCATAACCCAGGTCGATGCCTTTACTGCGCGCCTGCGCCAGTCGCGTGAAACAGCTCGTCTGCACCACCTCGAACAGATTGACCGGTGAAAACTGCCGCTCCCCCTGCTCTTTTCGCTTCACCGCTGAAAGCTGTAACAACCTTTCCGTCAGCAGGATGGTGTTGTCCAGCGTCGTACTCATCGCCCGTAAACTCTCGTGCCACTGCTGAGGCTGTTCGCTGGCAAGCGCCACGGCGGCCTGCGTTTTCAACACGGCCAGCGGGGTTTTCAGTTGATGAGAGGCATCGGCGCTAAACCGTTCCTGCCGGGAGATCAGCGCGCGCAGGCGATCGAGATAGCGGTTAAACGCGACGATCAGCAACCGCGTCTCCGACCAGGGCAGCAGTTCAGGTAACGGCGTCAGGAGTTCCGGTTCACGTCGCACCATCAGTGAGGAGAGCTGGCGCATCGGCCGCAGCACGCGGCGCAGCAGCCAGCCGACCAGCACCAGCGTCAGCAGCACCAACAAACCCTGCGTTACCGATGACGAAAACAGCAGTTGTCCTGCCAGGTAACGCCGCGATTGTAGCGTCTCTGCGACGTAGATCTCCGCCATCCCGACAATGCCGCCCTCGTTTACCGGCTGCAACAGGCGCGCCACGCGAATGGCCTGCCCCTGATATTGCGTATGATAAAACCAGGCCAGCGCAGGGTAGAGTTGCGTACGAGAGGTGGAAGGCGGCATTGCCGGCAGGTCGTCGTAACCCGAAATCACCTTCCCCAACGGATCCACCACTTTATAGTACAGCCGGTCGTTCATGTTCAGTTCAAAGCTGTCCAGCACCACCCACGGAACATTGACCTCCAGCGTTGCATTGCGGACCACCAGCCGCTCCGCCACCGTGCGGGCAGACGACAGCAGCGTGCGGTCATAGGCCTGCGTTGCCGCCTGCAGGGCGCTGACGTAGCTGTTAAACGCCGACAGTCCCCACAGCAGAATCAACGGTAGACCAAGAAACAGCATCAATTGCAGGTATAACGACTGGGGTTTAACCCACCTCATTGCCGCACTCCAGCACGTATCCCAGCCCGCGCAGCGTGGTGATCCGCACATTGCTGCCCTGTAATTTTTTCCGCAGACGATGAATGTACAGTTCGATACTTTCGGGGCTGACCTCATCGTTCAGGCTGAAGACCTGTTCGAACAACTGCTGGCGCGATACCGGACGGGTTCTGCGATACATCAGCACCGTCAACAGCGCCAGTTCACGCGGGGTGAGCGCCAACGGTTGCTGCTGAAGCAAGAAATATCCTTCGTCATGGAATGCCAGATCGCCCAGTTGCTGAAGCTCCTGTACCTGTCCCGCACTGCGCCGGAGCAAAGCCCGCAGCCGGGCGTCCAGTTCCTCAAGTTCGAAGGGCTTGGGCAGATAATCATCCGCTCCGGCATTGAGTCCTTTTACCCGATCCGCCACCGCGCTACGCGCTGTCAGCAGCAGCACCGGCAGCGTCTGCGCACGCTTACGCAGACGCTGCACCACTTCCAGTCCGTCGATCCTAGGCATATTGATATCCAGAACCGCCAGCGCATAGGTTTCGCTATGCAGAAGATGGTCGGCAGCCAGTCCGTCGAACACACAGTCCACGGCGAATCCGCTCTGCACCAGCGCTTTTTCCAGCCAGTGAGCCAGCTCACGGTTATCTTCCGCCAATAAGAGACGCATATCACATCCTGTAAAGTTTCTGCCGCATTGAAAGGGAAATGAAAGGTTAATGTTTTAACAATCACGCAACTGAACCGCTACATGTTGGTTCACATAATCAAAAAATAATCTTCCGAACCCTACCATCCGGTTCTCCGGCGTGAGGATAAATAATGAAAAAACAGTTCGTTCGTACCCTTGCTGCAAGCGTTTTACTGATGAGCACCTCTGTCCTGGCGCAAGAAGCGCCGTCGCGTACCGAATGTATCGCCCCGGCGAAACCGGGCGGCGGCTTTGACCTTACCTGCAAACTGATTCAGGTGAGCATGATGGAAACTGGCGCTATCGAGAAACCGATGCGCGTCACCTACATGCCGGGCGGCGTGGGCGCGGTCGCCTATAACGCGATCGTCGCGCAACGGCCCGCCGAAGCGGGGACGGTCGTGGCGTTCTCCGGCGGTTCGCTGCTGAACCTGTCGCAGGGTAAATTTGGTCGTTACGGCGTGGATGATGTGCGCTGGCTGGCGAGCGTCGGTACGGACTACGGCATGATCGCCGTGCGCGCCGACTCGCCGTGGAAGTCACTGAAAGATCTGCTCACCGCGATGGAAAAAGATCCCAACAGCGTGGTGATTGGCGCCGGGGCCTCTATTGGCAGCCAGGACTGGATGAAGTCGGCGCTGCTGGCGCAACAGGCTCACGTCGATCCGCACAAGATGCGCTATGTCGCCTTTGAAGGCGGCGGCGAACCAGTCACCGCACTGATGGGCAATCATGTACAGGTGGTTTCCGGCGATCTCAGTGAGATGGTGCCCTATCTGAGCGGCGATAAAATCCGCGTCCTCGCCGTCTTCTCTGAAAACCGTCTGCCCGGACAACTCGCCAATGTGCCTACCGCCAAAGAGCAGGGTTACGACCTGGTCTGGCCCATCATTCGCGGCTTTTATGTCGGCCCAAAAGTCAGTGATGACGAGTATCAATGGTGGGTGCAGGCATTTGAAAAACTCCAGCAGACCGACGCGTTCAAAAAGCAGCGCGACCTGCGTGGCCTGTTCGAATTCAATATGACGGGTCAACAGCTGGATGAGTATGTCAAAAAACAGGTGACCGGTTACCGCGAGCAGGCGAAAGCCTTTGGGCTGGCGAAATAAAGATGGAGGCTCCGATGAGCGATCGTATTTTCGCCGGTATCTGGCTGTTGCTGTGTATCGCCGGGCTGTTTATCGCCTGGCAAATTCAGAGTGAATACAGTTACGAACCGGTCGGCCCGCGTCCGTTTCCGCTGGGGATTATCGCCCTGATGGCGCTGTGCGCGCTGGCACTCCTGTTACGCCATCCGGATGTTGTGGACTGGCCGCGCCGGCACGTCCTGCAAAAACTGTTAACCATGGTGATCGTCCTGTTGATGTACGCCTGGGGCTTTGAGTGGCTGGGCTTCCCTGTCGCCACCGCCATTCTGACGCTGGTGATTGGCATTCTGTTTGGCGCCACATTACCCGCCGCGGGCATTTCCGGCGCGATCCTCGGCGTCGCCCTGTGGTATGCCTTCGACCGCCTGCTTGATGTCACCTTACCGCTCGGCGCCTGGCTGAGTTAACGGAGAAACGATGGATACCTGGATATATCTTTCTCAGGGTTTTGCGGTGGCGATGACGCCGGAAAACCTGGTGATCGCGCTGATCGGCTGCTTCGTCGGCACCATTGTCGGTCTGCTGCCGGGTCTGGGGCCGATCAACGGCGTGGCGATCCTGTTGCCACTGGCCTTTGCTTTGCATCTGCCAGCGGAATCGGCGCTGATCCTGCTGGCAACGGTTTACATTGGTTGCGAATAC
>NZ_JBFWLF010000173.1:0-9944 GCF_050252275.1 Citrobacter sp.
CTGGACCACGGCGAACGCGGCATCGGTGAACGGGGCGTTCAGCGCGCCTTCTGGCGTGGATTCCTCGGTGGTCCAGTTATCGTTGCCGTGGCTGGATTGCCAGATACCATCGCCGCCGTTGATCACGCCGTTGTTTTTCAGTTCGCCATTTTCACCGCCGGTGCCGTCCCAGAAGCGCAGGGTCAGACCGCCGTGGTTCACCAGATTGACCTGATTGTTAACCGATGTCTGCACGTACAGACTGTCTGCCGCCGTTGGGGCGTTGGCAATGTCCATCACGTTGTTGGTCAGCGTGCCGGAGTAGTTAATGACGCGATAGACGCCGACATCAAAGCTGCCGCCGGGTGAGGTTTCAATGTTGAGCTTGCCGTCGAGTACCAGATCGCCGTTGACGTTAATCAGGTCGTTGAAGACACCGCCCGGGGTATATGCCTGGCCAAACTGATAATCCAGTTGCGACAGGTCATTCAGCGTCAGAGCGCCGGTGGTCAGTTTGCCGACGCTGTTCAGTGTGGAACCGGCGGTAATATGGCCGTTATCCGCAACATTTACCGCGCCGCCAATAATGCCGTTGCCACCCAGCGTCGCGCCTGCCTTGACCGTTACGTCACCGGTCGCCGCCGCCTGATTGCCGTTGACCAGCAGTACACCCTCATCGACCGATGTGGTGCCGGTCCAGGTGTTGTCACCGGTTAAGGTCAGTATGCCGTCGCCGATTTTCACCAGATTGCCGCTGTCACCGCTGATGATGCCGCTGATGGTGTCGTTGAGACCCAGATTACCGAGGGAGAGGGTTTTATCGCCCAGCTCAACGTTACCCGCACCGGACAGCGAACCGACGGATGTCGCGCTGTCGACATGGCTGATATCCACTCTACCGGTGGAGAGGTTTTTCACCGTGGTCATTTCCGCCAGTGCGCGATCGGCAAAGGACATCAGCCCGCTGTTGGTGACCGTTGCGCTGCCGCCGCTGGCATCCTCTTCCAGCGCCAGCGTGCTCGTTTCTGAGACGTTAATCATGGATTGTCCGGCTGTTGCATTGTCTGCAATCAGCGCCTTTGCGGTGCCGTTTAGATTCAACGTCGCGTCGGCGGCAGTGACCGTGTCTTTTAGCGTTAACAGGCTGTCGGTAATCTCCATCGTCAGGGATTGCAGACTGGTTGCCGCGCCGCTGACGTTCAGCGCCGCGCCTTTCGTTACGCTCACCGTGCTGCTGGCATTGCTACCAAATGTTCCCGTCTGGCTGGCATTGACCGTAACGTTGTGAGCTTGTCCGGTACCTTCAATCAGCGTCGTACCCTGATAGCGGTTTGCCCGATCGAGCGACAGCGTGCTGGCCGCATCATGGGTACTGCTGGTGACTTTCAGGTTACCCGCGCCCGTGATATCGCCGACAGGGGAGAAGTGGTGCGAATTCAGATCGAACACCGCATCCGCGCCAGACGTCCCCAGGGTGAGGGTGCGCTGAGTGGTGAAATCCGCGCCCAGCTGGAACGTTGAGCCGTTGTTGATAGTGACGCCGGTTCCGGACTGGCCCAGGTTGTTATCCGCCGAGATTTGCAGCGTACCGCCGTCAATGCGCGTGCCGCCATGATAGGTATTATCACCGCTCAGGATCAGACGCCCCTGGTCAGTCTTGACCAGCGTCAGGCTATCCGTACTGTCGCCTTCGCGGATCGTCGATTCGATCGTTGCGGTGAAGTTTTCGCCCGCGCCACCAGCACCGACGCGGAGCATCAGCTCATTGCTGCCTGCGGTGGTCTCCCATGCGTTCAGCGCATCGCCTTTGATGACATAGCCGTCCGCGTCAAACTGCGCGCCGGAAAACTGAACGTTGCCCGCGCTCTGATCGACCTCGACCGTACCGGCGTTGCCGGTAAAGACCGCAAAGGCTTTTTGCGCCCACGGCGCGTTGCCGATACCGTCCTGCTGCGTCCAGTTGTTATCGCCCAGGCTGCCGATAGCCATCCATTTGCCATCGCCACCATCGATTTTACCGTTGCCTTCAATCCCGGTTTTACCGTGGTTTTCACCCGTCTGCGCGCCGTCCCAGAACTGCAGCGTGACGCCGTTGGCGTTAACCAGGTTGACCTGCTTATCCAGCACCGTCTGGACGAAAATATTGCGCTTATCCTGACCCGCCGGAACGTCGCCTAATTCCAGCGTCTGGTTGTCGAGGGTGCCGCCGTAGTTATAGAGACGATAAACGCCTGGGCCAAACGTGCCGCCTGTGCTTTGGCTGACGTTCAGCGTGCCATCGAGCCGCAGATTGCCGGTGACATCGACCAGATCGTTTTGTGCGCCACCGGGCACGAAGGCTTCTCCCAGTTCAAACGCGGAGGTGGTTTTGCTGCCCAGTTGCAGACTCCCGTTGATCTTCAGCGTCCCAGCTCCGCCGTCGCCTGCGCTAAGGGTGGTGGCGTCATTCATCACGACGTCGCCGCCGAGGGTGCCGGTGCCGCCCAGGGTTGCAATGCCGTTCACGGTTGTCATGCCCGTCGCGGCAGACTGATCGCCATTGACCAGCAGTGTGCCGTTGTCGACGGTAGTCACTCCTTTATAACTGTTGGCGCCGGTTAAACGGGTAATACCTTTACCGATTTGCTCCAGCGCGCCGATACCGGAAATCACCCCGTTAAGCAGGACGTTATTGCTGCGATTCACGGTCAGAATACCGTCATCAATGATCTGCGAAACCGGGTTGATACCGCCCGTTGTACCGCCCTGACCAAGATGTAAAATCCCGTACTGATTGATCGTCGTAGAACCGCTGTAGCTATTGTCGGTAGTGAACACCGTCGTGCCACCCGTTGCGCGGACAAAGTTGCCGCTACCGCTGATGGTGCCCTGATAAATCTGGCTGTCAGCGTCATTGCCCTGCGTATCAAAGATGATGTTGCTGGCTATACCGCTGGTGGTAATGCTGTAGTTGCCAATGGTCGCGCTGGTATTACTGGCATCGCGATGGTCGCCTGTGCGCAGCGTCGCGCCGTTGTTAACAGCCAGGGTGCCGTCAGCCAGCGTCAGGCTATCCACAATGCGCATATCCGCCTGTGCGCCCGTCAGCGTTAAGGTATTCCAGCCACTGCCGATGTGGGTTCCCAGACTGAGGTCATCCGCCAGCAGCGTACCGATATTACCCCGGGTATTGGTGAAGGTGAGGGCGTTACCCGTACCAGCGAGCGTGGTGATGTGACGCGTGTTCGCCAGCGATACGTTGCCGATGTTGGCCTTGTTGTTGGTTGTCCCGGCGAAGTTCACTTCCCCGGCGAACGTTCCGCTGTTCCAGATAAAACGATCGCTACCGGCGCCGGTATTGATGACGCCGCGCGTATTGCCGCCGCTGATGTTGATGGTGTCACTGCCGTTACCGGACTGAATCGCGACATCCCTGTCGGTGGCCGCGAGGACAGTCCCGGTGTTGGTGATGGTTTTGCTGCTGTCGCCACTGGCATTCACCACCGGACCGTTCACGCTATTGGAGGTGACTTTGCCACTGTTGGTGATGGCGGAAACGTCTTTTGCCAGAATCGCTGAACCGCCCGTCGCGTCCTGAATGGTAATATCGGCGCGGGTGGTCAGTCTGCCGTTGGTGCGGGCATCAATCCCGTTCCCTGTGGCGTTTCCGGCATCGTTGTGTACCAGCACCGTATAACCGGTGCCGATAGTCAGATCGCCGGTCGCGTTGTCGCCGTTCTCTTTCATGAAGGCAAAGCCTGAACCCGCACCGGTGACGTTGAGTAGATTATCGGCGCCGTCTTTCACGTTCAGCGCCACGCTGGTGCGGATCCCCGGACCGTCGTTGGCGTTAATCGTGACGTTGTTCAGCGTGATATCCGAACTTTCGGCATGGTTTTGAATCCCTGCGCCGCTGCCCAATGCGCTAATAGTGACGCCTTTGGCGGTCAGCGACCCCGCACCGGCGGCAAGGCGAATTCCATCCGCCGTGCCGTTGGTCGTAATGGTATCGGCTACTCCACCGGTTCCCGTCGTGATATTCAGCGTTGCGCCATTTGTCAGCAGCACGCCTGCGGTACCGTCATCGACCACAATGGCGCCCAGCTTTTTGATCTGCGCATCTTTGCCAGAGGCGCGAACGCCAATCCCATTGCTGACATGCAATGCCTGGGATGCGTTGTTGGTTAACCGTCCTCCTTCCTGCACGTCGACACCGATACTGTCTTTACTGGCGAGATCGATAACCGCGTCCTGTTGCAGAACAATGTTGCCTAGATTCTTCGCCACATAGGCGATGACGTTCAGCCCGGTATCCAGGGATTTAATAATGGCGCTGGAGTTAAGAATGGTTTCGACAGGGGTGCCCTGTTTATTACCGTTCAACTGGTGCGCCTGACCATCGACAATCCCGGCTGTGGTATTTGATCCGGTCAGTTCAATAAGAGTCTTATCGCTGATGGTGCCTTCTGCACCCCCTTCGAGCAGCAGCGCCGCCGCGCCGTCGCCGCTTACCGTAAATGTCGCTTCACCCGTATCCACGGTGCTGCCTTTACCGGTCGCAAAGACGCCAATCGATTTTTCGCCCGTTAAGGTCATCTCGAGTTTAGATGGCTGGAGCGTCAGCGGGTCGAACGTATTGCCGGCAAAGTTTGCGCCATTAGCAATGCGGAACAACGTGGTGCGCGTCTGACCGTTATCGTTCATCACGGCTTCGCCGATATTGGCGGTCGCACCTTTGCCGTACAGATAGTAGCCAATTTGATCGCTATTTTTGAATAGCGGACTGCTGGTACTGTTAACGTTAGCCACCGCATTATCGCGGACATGAACGCCAATATTGCCGACTTCTTTGAGTGTGATCGAAGAAGACACGTCAACGGTGGCCTGAGCAGTGTTACTCCCTTCTGCCCAGATTGCATAGTTACGGTTCGACGTGCCACCGTCGCCCGCGACCGTGATTGCCCCTGTATTGCTGGACGTCACATGCGCGTTCTTCGAACTGGCGGTAAGATGGATACCGATGTTGTTGTGGCCGTTGACGTTAATCTCGCCGTCGTTACGGATCTGCTGGCCGTTTTCGCTGCCGCTGTCGCGCACGGAAATACCGAAGTTATGGCTGGTGCCGGATGACGAGTCGCCGTTGAGGGTGATTTTACCGGTGTTGGTCACATTCCCGGTGGCGTTGCCGACCAGGATCCCCGCCGCGTTACGTACGCCTGTTCCAAGGGTGATTGTCCCGTCATTGGTGACATCGCCTGAACTGCGGGTCAGGATCCCGGCGCTGGGGCTGGCGCCACCTGCCATATCGACATCCTGTGTGAGATCGTTAGCGTTACGTCCAAGATAGATGGCGGCATCAAGGGTGTTTGTGAAGGTGGCCTCACCGGACACTTCAACGCCGTAAGCCGTTCCCTTACCAAATGAGCCGCCGTTACTGCGTCCGTCCACGACGTTAATCTCACCCCTGTTGGTCCCGCTGGTTTGATCGGACAACTGCATACCGATAGCGAGCGTCAGAGAACTGTCCGGTTTATCCGTTGACCACGGATCGGCCGCCGCCGCCGTACCGTAGTTGTTGGTCGTGATGGCCTGGTTAATGGTCCCTTCGTTCACGACGGTGCTGTTTCCCAGCCCCTGCATACCGTAGGCACCGTAACTGTTGACCTTCCGATTCCCATCCTTATCGATAAACAAACCGGAGTTGATCGTGCCGTGGTTAATGGCGCTGGCATCACTGGCCAACATGCCAATCGCCAGCCCCTGTCCGGTAGACGTTCGCAGCACGTTCAGGGCGCCTTCATTGACGACAGAACCACCGCCATCGGCCTTCATTGCCCCATTGATACTGCCATCGACAGCCAGAGTCGCGCCCGCAACCAATGTACCGGTGGTGCCTAGTCCGTTAGCATAGATGGCATGCAGTTCCCCAGTGGCCGCTGTGGTGTTATTGGTGTGCGCCTGTCCGTCAGTCCAGACATCGTAATCCCAGGTCAGCAGGTCGGCATTGGTGCTGGAGGTCAGCAGTTGGTTGATCAGGCTCGCGTAGTAGCTCTGTGCGTCAGAAACTTTACTGATAGCGCCAGAATCCAGCCATAGCTGGATCTGGCTGATATCTTGCCCGTCGGGTGTTTTGGCGCTCTCACTGCCGGCGCCAATCAGCCAGTTGTTGAAATTCGCCAGATCCGCCGTGTTTTTGATGGAAAAGGTGCGGTTACCCGTTTCAACGACATTCCCCTCTTCGTCGTAGCCGTAGGTCATTAAGGTAATGTCTTTGCCAAATACGGTGGTCTGTTTCGAACCCGCAAAGGTTTTGCTCGGAACGACTGGTGCAGCACCAAACTGGATATAGTTATCGGATTGCCAGTTAACCTTGCTGTTCGGGTCTTGCGCTTTGAGCAGAGAAGAGTCTTTTGCCAGCAGACGAATAGCATTTTCTCTTACGTTCAGTGAATGATCGCCAATATTGAGATTGGCGGTTGCGCCATCTTTGGCAAGGGCAAAGCCAAACTGCTTATAGATTTGCGACACATTGGCATCAAACGTGTTAAGCACTGCATCGCCAATCTGCGAAACGCTAATAAAGTTTGCCAGGCTTGCGGTATCAAACACCTTCAGGGTAGAGGTTGTCTCGGGATCGGCCGGGTCAATCACCTGAAATTCCACGCTTTGCTGCGGCGTAGACGACTGTGTATGGCTCAGGTATTCCGCCAGTTCTTCAATTGTGGTGATAGGTTTTGGTTCGTGGTCGAGGTTGGTCGCGGTAATAATAATTTTGCCGTTTTCCAACAGATCCCTGATGGTAGACGATTCCACAATGCCGGTCTGTCCGTAGGCGATGTTGGGGATCGCGCCGGTGATATTCAGTTCACTGGCGTTGTTTTTGTTTTCATATAAAAAACCGTAGTTGAATACGTCCTGATGGACGCCGGCGGAGATGACATTCGGGTAATCCACGGTAATATCGCGTGTGCCATCGGTCACGATCGGTATGGCGGCGGCCGTGAAAGAAACGCCAGCAACTAAACCGGAAACAACACGCAGTCCTGTTTTACGCGAGCTGCTTTTTTTCTTCCCTTTTGATAATTCGGAGGCGACAACCCAAAGCCCGAGTGTCGCATTCCATATGATGTTGTAAACCTTATTCATAATAACCTCGTCTGCATTTCTGTTTTTAGTTGGTTGACACGTTGCGTTTGTGGTTAGGGGTGGCTCACGATGAGTTGGCCTGGGTTGTCAAATTTCGAAAACAGGAGTCCCTTCCGCAGGGCGGAATAATTTTTAGTGATTGATAACGTCTTAATTAATGCTCAGTCGTCCGTGTTGTATTTCCTTAGTGGTTGTTAGCGATAATGGGAGAATATATATTTCAGATGGGTATTGTTGTGCCCCAGTTTTTTGGCAATATTGCTTTTATAGGTACCGATAGTTTTTTCGCTTTTATGCGCAATAGTGGCAATTCTGGACAGTGACCAGCCACGGGAATACATCATCATGACGTTAAATTCATTCACGCTCATGGCATTATCCAGCGGTCGGTTCACACTTGTGTTCTTGCAGTTAATGAGTTGAGTCACCCGGCGGTGCAGTGCGTCAAGGCTCAATGTGCGGTCAAGAAAGTGCATCTGCATGCCGCAAATGGTCTGGAATACCGCAAAGGTTTCGGCATTCGTCAGCACAAAAAGCATCAATGACGCACGCGAGGAGAGACGGCGAATGATGCTGGCGTATTTCAGAATATCCGTCTCTTCGGGATGAATAATGAGGTAATCATTATTCTGAACAATCGGGAGGGAAGAGGGCGGTGAACTGGCTGCATAATATTGCATACCATAATAGAGTGATGTGCCGCGCAGAATATTTTTCATGCCAAGCCAGGTGTAATAATCATCACCCATAAAAATAGCTTTTGACATTAAATTCTCCTTGAGTCGGCAATAGCATCCTGCCCCTCTTTAACATTTTAAAAAAGGGTTCTTTCCCAGCCTGGGAATCTGTTTAAATCCACAACCTGTATTGGGATTATTCTCAATTGAAATATTACGCTTTGTTAAAATTTAAGATAAATCGTTTATTTCACCTCCTGAAGAATGATTGATAGATTTCACTTATGGATTGATGAAAACGGCTGGGAAAATAATGGAGCGTTTGCGGGAAAGTCTTAAAAAATAGCGGAGACCATCGGA
Organism: Citrobacter sp.; assembly: GCF_050252275.1. Taxonomy (NCBI): domain Bacteria; kingdom Pseudomonadati; phylum Pseudomonadota; class Gammaproteobacteria; order Enterobacterales; family Enterobacteriaceae; genus Citrobacter; species Citrobacter sp. The sequence goes on from NZ_JBFWLF010000173.1 coordinate 8,142, forward strand.
GGTAAAGGCATGCGGTGTGGAGGTAGGGGATAAACGTGATGATGTGCGGAATCGGGAGTTAAGAATATTCCTGGGTAATGTCACCGTAAAAACACTCCCTCTGCGTAATGCTCTTGAGGTTCACTTAATTTAAGTGAATAAATCTGGGTTATTGATTATTGTGTAGAATTAAACTCTATAATTTTTTAAATTAACGTAATTAAGTATTGTTTTTGATTTTTTGTGCTGTTTATGGACCGGGCAACTGGCCAGCACTCCTTCGCCACCCTTTTGTTACAAAAAAAACTTAACCTGCCAGCAGATCCTGTTCAACGTGTTTAACCTGGGTCTCCAGCGTATCGCGAAGCTCAGCCAGCGCGCGTTCTTGTTCTGCAAAGTACGCTTCTTTATCGCGAACCGAGGTCGCCAGACGCCAGGCATTTTCTGCTTCCAGCCCGGCGATCTCTTTCATCAGCGCGTCAATCTGGATCCGCAACTGCTGGATTTTCTGCCGCAGATGGTCGAGATTGTTCAACCGGTCGCTGGCCATCATTGGCTCCAGACCGCTTTGCAACTGAGTGAGCAGGGCGCGAATGGCCGCCAGATCGGCGTTTTGCCGCGCCAGATTGAGCTGCACCATCATCTGGTGCGCTTTCTCTTTCAGTTCATCAGCGACAACGTCCGGGTGACACAAACGGCTGGCCTGACGCCACAGGCGCTTAAGCTCATTACGCTCATCCGGTGAAAGGCGCTGATCGCGTGCGAAACGGTGCTGAGCATCCTGCTGCTGTTCCTGATACTCCTCATATTCATGCGCTGCCTCTTCCTGTGCCTGCCGCGTGTCGCTGTCATCCTGACGGGAAAAATCGGCTTCCAGTTCACGGATCTCGGCGAGCAGGTCGGTAATCAGCTCCGTTTGCTGCTGGATGCGCTGACGGATGTCGACTGCGGCACGAGAGGCTGAATCCATGCCCATCCACTGCTGTTTAAGCTGGGCTAACCGATCGACCGCCAGTGAGATGTACTGCTGACAGGAGAGGTAATCTTTCTCGCGACGTCTGCGTTCTGCTTCCTGCCGACGCAGGGCGCTGGCTGCGAGCTGTTTACGCAGCTCGAGAATACGGCTCATTAATGGCCCGAGGCGCAGATGATACTGGTCGTTAAACTCATCCAGAATCTGAATGCGGGTATTACGGGTATCGATCAATTCACGCAACTGATTTTCCAGCGCCTTAAGTTCCAGCTTGCTGGCGGCAATCGCCGGATCCTGCCAGTTGGTTACGGCGCGCTGATTTTGTAGCCAGGTAGCAATTTCACGCATTGCATCACTGAAGCGGCGCGTCTCGATAGCCTGGGCAATTGCCGTTATTACAGGATCGCCAGATTCCCGCTGCAGATGCACAAGCTGCTGCTGGATGATCTCCTCATCCTCAAGTTCGATGGCGCTTTTAATGATTTCGAGTCGTTTGATGATTTTATTCATGACACCGTTGCCTGGCGTGACCGACACATGAATGACGATATTTAGGTTAAGTCATTCGTTTGAAAAATATAAAAAAAGTGCAAATCGCATTCTGTGGCCTGTGGGGCCTGTTCGTCCAGAATAATTCGCAGAAATTATCGTTCACTCGCCATTTTCGTTTGAGCTCTCACAATTCGAACCTCTGTTTCATTAAGGGTATTTTTTGCGCGAAATACGCTTGCTTCGAAAAAGAGAATAAGTATAGTTCTCATTCTCTTTATTATTTAATGCGTGTCTTTTTTGGTAAGGAACCCAGGATGAAAAAAAATATTACGGCGCTGGCCGTGCTGATCGCGGCGGCA
>NZ_JBFWLF010000174.1:0-9872 GCF_050252275.1 Citrobacter sp.
AGTGCCCACACAGATTGTCTGATAAATTGTTAAAGAGCAGTGCCGCTTCGCTTTTTCTCAGCGGCGCGGGGTGTGCATAATACGCTTTCCCGCTTCAGAGTCAAGCATTTATTTCGCTTTTCTCTGTTGGTGTTCATCACTGGTTTTCACCGGAGAACCCCGCTGACCCGGCGGCTTGTGTGCCGTTGTTCCGTGTCAGTGGAGGCGCATTATAGGGAGTTATTTCGGGCTGACAAGGGGAAATTTAAAATAATTTTCCGAGTGCGTAATATTTACCCAAAACAGCGTTAAACCGCCAGTTTTTCGAGCGATTCAAAGCCATAGCGCTGCAAAACGGGCAATAATTGCTCAGTTTCTGGCGTCATCGCCATGCAATAGGCAATGTTGGCATCTGCTGATTTCGCATCCGGCGCTTCATGTTCCAGTAGCCATGCGGTACGTCGTGCAATGGCCGCCCCGGAATCGACCAGTCGCGTTCCTTCAGGCAGAACCTGTAAGAGTTCTTCCTGCAACAGGGGAAAGTGGGTGCAGCCAAGTACCACGGTATCAGGCGGCTCCGGCATCCGCAGCCACGGGCGCAGGATCCGTTGCAGTTCTTCCAGCGGCACGGGCTCGCCGTGCAACTTCGCTTCCGCCAGTTCCACCAGCTCTGCGGACCCCAGCATGGCTATCTGGCACTCATTGGCAAAGCGCGCGATCAGTTCATGCGTATAAGGGCGCTTCACCGTCCCGCGCGTTGCCAGAAGCCCGACAACCCCGTTCGCCGTCAGACGCGCCGCCGGTTTGATCGCCGGTACCACGCCCACAACCGGGAAAGCGAACTTCTCACGTAAGGCAGGAAGAGAGACCGTGCTGGCCGTGTTACAGGCGATAACGGCCAGAGAAAGAGGATAACGCTGCTGTACCGCCGTCACGATCTCAACAACGCGCTCAACGATAAATGCCTCGCTCTTCTCCCCATAAGGAAAAGCCACGTTATCGAAAGCATAGATATAGTGGAGATCCGGCAGGAGATGCCGAATCTCATCATAGACCGACAACCCACCGACACCGGAATCAAATACCAGCACGGTGGGGCGTGGATCAGAAGGTGTAGCTGCCAGACAAGGTGTATTCCCGTCCTGCAGTTTGGTAGCCATAAACTGTCTCGTAATCTTTATCGAACAGGTTGGCTATTTTACCACGAACTGTGAGATGTGAGGTGACTGGATATGAAAGTCCGAGGTCCCACACGCTCAGCCCGCCCATTTTCACCTTCCGGGAATTGTCGTAGTCGTAATCGTAACGCTCGCCAATATACTGATAGGTCACATCCCAGCCCAGATCGTAGACCTGTCCGCTGAGCTCGTACTTCACCTGCTGTTTAGCGCGACGATAAAGCGGCTGATCGGTTTCATCATCACGCGGATCAACATACTGCAACGTTAAGCGATGATCGACCGGCCCGGTCGTCAGGTTCCCGGTCCATTCCAGGCCTTTGATGGTCGCGGATTTGACGTTGAAGTAGGTATTGTTGTTGTAGTCGATCAGGTTCTGAATTTTGTAGCGATAGGTCGACAGACGCCAGTCAAGCGGGCCGGTCAGCCCTTCTAATCCGGCTTCCCACTGCTTCGACTCTTCCGGCTTCAGGTTTGGGTTAGAGGCGATCCCAAAACGCTCCGCACCAAACTGTTGCCCCAGTGAAGGCGCAAGGAAGCCCGTGCCATAGGAAAGCGTCACTTTATAGTCATCAACAAACTGCCATCCCGCCGCTGTTTGCCAGGTACCATGCCAGCCGAACTGGTCGTCATGGTCTTCACGGCCCGACGCTTCCAGCGTCACGCTATCAATCTGCTGTTGCCCGGTGAGATAGAGGCCCGTGTTATCACGCTTATAGTTGTCTGTCCCATACTCGCCGAAGGACATCAGCTTTTCTTGTTTCCAGTCGACACCAGCACTGACAGCGCCGTGCCCGACAATAACGTTGTTGCCCCACTGGACGTAGCGCTGTTCCATATCATCAAGGCTATAACCTGTGGCATAGCGCCCATTCAGGCTGCTGTAGTTATAGTCCTTAATTCGCTGGTAGTTAGCGACCAGTTGTGACGAGTAGATTCCAGAATTGAAGCGCAGCCCCGTATCCCAAGATTGAGTGTAATTCTGGTGCTCGTCGTTTCCGCCGTCATATCCCCAGTTCCCCTGGTCGTAATCGGCATTACTGGCATAGCCGTAGCCACGAAAGTAACCATCGAATTGATCGTTAAATTTGTGCTCAACACCACCCCAGAAGAGTTTATTGCGATAACCATCGCGATCGCTGTCGCCGCTATAGCTGGAACGCGGCTGAACGTCGAAGCCTTTGGTGGTCTGATAAGCCCCGGCCGCGGTTACCACGGTATCGCCAAAACGCTGGCGGTACGTACCGTCATATTGCTGATAACCTTTTGACCCCACGCCAGCATTAATCTGCGAACGTTCCTCACCCGTCATAGTGATGATGTTCACTACGCCGCCAATCGCGCCAGAGCCATAAATCGCTGAGCGCGGGCCGCGGATATACTCAATGCGCTGCACCAGCGACACCGGGATCTGGTCAATATCGGAATTATTCGTAATGCCCGGACGGGCGACCGGAATACCATCGACTAACACCAGAACGTGTTTCGCTTCGGTACCCCGCACAAACAGAGAAGAGCTTTGCCCCATGCCGCCATTCTGGGCGACATCCACGCCTGGCAGGCGGCGCATGACATCCAGAACGGTTCGGGACTGCCAGCGTTCGATATCCTCGCGGGTGACAATATCGGTCGGGGCCAGAACGGTATTAACAGGTTGTTGAAAACGGTTTGCTGTCACGACAAGCGTGTCAGGGGTGGCATCCTGTGCCCAACCCGAAAAAGCCGTGACGGAGAGCGCCGTCAGCAGCGATGTTTTTTTAATCATTGTAAAGCATCCACAATATAAGAAGGATGCCGCAGGTCCCACCGATAGTACGCGATGATGAAAACCAGTTGCGACGTTAGCCGGCAGGTCTTCGGGCTTGGAAGGTTATCCACGGATATAAGAGATGAAGACTTCCCACCCAACAGGCAGTGTCTGCTTACGCTCTCATCTCACCTTTCCTTACCGCTGCGCGTCAGCTCCAGATTTACACTGGATTCCCTATTAACTCACAGGACCGGCACACGGATGCTACAGTTTGTAACATCTTACTGTCCAGCGTGTTTGTTAAATATGAGAGATCATCAATGACTGGACATCTGTTGAGCAATCCCTACAATCCCCGCGTACTTTTATTTTTCAGGATACATCATGACCCCCGAACACCTTCCGACAGAACAGTATGACGCGCAGCTCGCCGAAAAAGTGGTGCGCTTGCAGAGTATGATGGCGCCCTTTTCTGACCTTGTCCCGGAAGTGTTTCGTTCGCCGGTCAGTCACTACCGTATGCGTGCTGAATTCCGCATCTGGCACGATGGCGATGACCTCTATCACATCATTTTTGACCAACAGAGCAAAAGCCGAATCCGCGTCGACAGCTTCCCTGCGGCGAGTGAACTGATTAACCAGTTGATGACCGCGATGATCGCAGGCGTGCGCGACAACCGCGTGTTGCGCCATAAACTGTTCCAGATTGATTACCTCACCACCATGAGTAATCAGGCAGTGGTTTCGCTGCTGTATCATAAAAAGCTGGACGACGAATGGCGTGAAGCCGCCGAAGCGCTCCGCGACGCCCTGCGTGCGCAGAACCTGAACGTGCATCTGATTGGCCGCGCGACAAAAACCAAAATCGCGCTGGATCAGGACTACATTGATGAACGTTTGCCAGTTGCGGGCAAAGAAATGATCTATCGCCAGGTTGAGAACAGCTTTACGCAGCCAAATGCGGCCATGAACATTCAGATGCTGGAGTGGGCGCTGGATGTCACTAAAGGCTCGAAAGGCGACCTGCTTGAACTGTACTGCGGTAACGGCAACTTTTCTTTAGCGCTGGCACGCAATTTTGACCGTGTGCTGGCCACCGAAATCGCCAAACCGTCTGTTGCCGCCGCGCAATACAACATTGCGGCGAATCAGATTGATAACGTGCAGATTATCCGCATGGCGGCGGAAGAGTTTACGCAGGCAATGAACGGCGTGCGCGAATTTAACCGCTTGCAGGGTATCGATCTGAAAAGCTATCAGTGCGAAACGATTTTTGTCGATCCGCCCCGCAGCGGTCTGGACAGCGAAACGGAGAAAATGGTGCAGGCATATCCGCGCATTCTGTACATCTCCTGTAATCCGGAGACGCTGTGCAAGAACCTGGAAACGTTAAGCCAGACGCATGACGTATCACGTCTGGCGCTGTTTGATCAGTTCCCGTATACGCACCATATGGAGTGTGGGGTGTTGTTGACGGCGAAGTGAGTGTCATAACCGGATGATGACGCAAAGCGTCTCATCCGGCCTCTCCTCTTTATTCCGACACTTCCTGCTTGCGATTACGCATTTTCACGCCGATCCAGAAGACCAGAATGACCGACAGCACCGCCGGGAAGAAGTTGGAACCGATATCCGGATATTCCGCGCGCACCACGGTGCTGTAAAGCAGAACGCCGAGAATAAAGCAGGCGGCAGCCAGACCCGGTAAACCCACAGGCATGGTGCGATTCAAATAACGTTGATGCAGACAGTACACCGTCAGCACCAACGAGATAATCGGAAATACAGAAAACGGCACGATGGAGCTAAACAGCGCCGCGAATGTGCCATTGATTGACAAGCCAGCGACCAGCGCCAGCAGCAGCGTACCTTTATCCTGAACTGACTGTTTCATTACTCTTCCTTCACGTTACCCGGAATGAGGGGCATCTTCTCTTGTTCACGGCGATACCAGTAATACGCACCTTTCGAAATCATGCGCAGTTGCAGTACCAGTCGCTCTTCTAACTGCCGACGCTGTTCCGCGCCCACGTCCAGCGCTTCGGCGCCTGCACTGAAGACAATCGTCACCATCGCTTCGGCTTGCGCTTCAGTAAACGCACGCGGCATATGGTTTTCGATTTCCAGATAGTCCGCAAGTTCCGCGATGAAGTGCTGAATTTCTCGCGCAACGGCAGCACGGAACGCCGCTGAGGTGCCAGAACGTTCACGCAATAATAAACGGAAGGCGTTGGGGTTGTTACCGATGAACTCCATAAATGTGGAGACCGAGGTGCGGATCACACTCCCGCCCTTGGCGATACGCTGACGAGCCTGACGCATCAACTGACGCAACATCAGACCGCTTTCATCAACCATGGTCAGGCCGAGCTCATCAACATCACGGAAATGACGATAAAAGGAGGTTGGCGCAATGCCCGCTTCACGTGCGACTTCACGTAAACTGAGACTGGCGAAGCTACGCTCCGCGCTCAGTTGACTAAATGCGGCTTCTACCAGCGAACGCCGGGTTTTTTCTTTTTGCTGCGCTCTAACGCCCATCACGATGTCTGAATCCTTCCGTATGCCTTGTCCGGCACTATACCAGAGTTCAAAGTTAATCTGTTTGTTCAGCTTTGTGAATGATTGTTTACGCGCAGTTTGTGCTTCGGCTTCGCAAAAAAGCACAACGATAATTGGGTTATCCCGGCAATGATGTTACTATTCTGTTGCTTTTATGTATAAGAACAGGTAAGCCTTACCATGCCACATTCCTACGATTACGATGCCATAGTTATAGGTTCCGGCCCCGGCGGCGAAGGCGCTGCAATGGGTCTGGTTAAGCAAGGAGCTCGTGTTGCCGTTATCGAGCGTTATCACAACGTTGGCGGCGGTTGCACCCACTGGGGCACCATCCCGTCAAAAGCGCTCCGCCACGCAGTCAGTCGTATTATCGAATTCAATCAGAACCCCCTTTATAGCGATCATTCCCGCCTGCTTCGTTCCTCATTTGCCGATATTCTCAACCATGCCGACAACGTGATTAATCAGCAAACACGGATGCGGCAGGGTTTTTATGAGCGTAACCACTGCGAGATCTTGCAGGGTAACGCCCATTTTGTTGACGAACACACGCTGGCGCTGGAATGTCATGACGGTACGGTTGAAACCCTGACAGCAGAGAAATTTGTCATTGCCTGCGGATCGCGCCCTTATCATCCGGCAGACGTGGATTTCTCGCACCCGCGCATTTATGACAGCGATTCGATCCTCAGTCTGCACCACGAACCGCGCCATGTGATTATTTATGGTGCCGGAGTGATTGGCTGCGAATATGCGTCGATCTTCCGCGGAATGGAGGTCAAAGTTGATCTCATCAACACCCGCGACCGTCTGCTGGCGTTCCTCGATCAAGAGATGTCCGACTCCCTCTCTTACCACTTCTGGAACAGCGGCGTCGTCATTCGCCACAATGAAGAGTATGAGAAAATCGAAGGCTGCGACGATGGCGTGATCATGCACCTGAAGTCCGGTAAGAAACTGAAGGCCGACTGCCTGTTGTATGCCAATGGTCGTACCGGCAACACCGATTCTCTGGCGTTACAGAATATCGGTCTGGAAACCGACAGCCGTGGTCAGCTCAAGGTCAACAGCATGTACCAAACCGCGCTGCCGCACGTTTACGCGGTGGGTGATGTGATCGGTTACCCGAGCCTGGCGTCCGCAGCATACGACCAGGGACGCATTGCCGCCCAGGCGCTGGTGAAAGGGGAAGCGAACGCGCACCTGATCGAAGATATCCCGACCGGCATTTACACCATCCCGGAGATCAGTTCCGTGGGCAAAACCGAACAGCAACTGACGGCGATGAAAGTGCCTTACGAAGTGGGCCGCGCTCAGTTTAAACACCTGGCGCGCGCGCAAATCGTTGGCATGAACGTAGGCACGCTGAAGATTTTGTTCCATCGGGAAACGAAAGAGATTCTGGGGATCCACTGCTTTGGTGAACGCGCAGCCGAGATTATTCACATCGGTCAGGCGATTATGGAGCAGAAAGGTGGTGGTAACACGATTGAGTACTTCGTTAACACCACCTTTAACTACCCGACGATGGCGGTAGCCTATCGGGTAGCGGCGCTAAATGGCTTAAACCGCCTTTTTTAACGCCTTGTCGAAATGGCCATCCATCGCACCGCGGATGGCCTCTGCCAGTTGCTCATAGCGACTACGCAGCGGTGATCCTGGACGATACACCAGCCCCACCGTACGACGCGGCTCAGGCTTAATGCAGGGCAGATATACCACGCCATCACGTTTGCGTTCTTGCGGAACCGCCAGCGCAGGCAGCAGGGTAATACCGCTTCCTGCCGCTACCATGTTACGCAGCGTTTCCAGACTGGTTGCACGGAAGTGGGTGTCTTCGTCAGCACCGGCTTCAAAGCAGAATCCCATCGCCTGATCGCGCAGACAGTGACCGTCCTCCAGCATCAGCAGTTTTTCGCCTGCCAGATCGGACATCGGCACGCATTCGCGATTCGCCCACGGGTGATCTTCGTAGATCGCCAGCAGCATCGGCTCGTCGAACAACGGCACTTCGATAAAGGCCTCGCTCTCTTTCACCAGCGCCAGGATCACGCAGTCAAGCTTGCCGCTATCCAGTTGCGCCAGCAGCTGATGGGTCTGCGCTTCATGCAGATACATTTCCAGCTTCGGGAAAGTCTGGTGCAGCATCGGGATAATATGCGGCAGCAGGTAAGGACCGACAGTGGGAATCAAACCAATGTGCAGCGGACCTGACATGGTTTCGCCCTGTTGGCTTGCCATCTCCTTGAGCACTTTGACCTCACGCAGCACGGTACGCGCCTGATCCACCAGCAGTAAACCCGCCTGGGTGAACAGCACTTTACGACTCGTACGCTCCAGCAGCATCACGCCCAGCTCATCTTCCAGCTTGCGGATTTGCCCGCTCAGCGTTGGCTGACTAACGTGACAGGAGTCCGCCGCGCGCCGGAAGTGGCGATGTTCGGCTAATGCCACCAGGTATTCAAGATCACGAATATTCATTATTCATCCTCCATCGCCACGATAGTTCATGGCGATAGGTAGCATAGCAACGAACGATTATCCCTATCAAGCTTTCTGTCTGATAATCCATCACAGAAACGGAGCAGTCTCGTTTAACCCTTGAAGCCACTGCCCGTTCAGAGAGTCTCTCTCTACCCAAATAACGAAAGCCAACGTGAACTTTTGCGGACCCCGTGGTCCGCATTTTTTTTGCGTAAAAAAGCCAGACATCGTGCCTGGCCGGAATGAAGTTAATCAGCGTTATATTGCACTCAGTGCATCCGCAACGCGTTTGAATTGCGCAAACCGGCTACGCAGCATGTTGTGCTTTACGGCATTCGGCTCAAGTCTGATCACCGACGGCAGAGTGGCGTTAATCGCCTGTGCGAATCCTGCATAATCCCCCACACCAACGGCCGCACACATCGCCGCCGCCCGGCACCCGGACTGCTCGACATCGACAATTTCAAGCGGCAGATTGCTGGCATCGCAAAACATCTGCATCCAGATACGCGAATGCGTTGGCCCGCCAGTAAAACGAATCGCCTGGGTTGCGCCGTTGAGTTGCAGCATCCGGTCCTGATGCAGTAAATGAGAAAATACGATGCCCTGATAGATAGCGTAAACCATGTCTGACGCATCGTGATGCCCTGCCAGCCCGAAAAAGCCGCCGCTTAATGAGTCGCAATAGTTTGAGCCGTACAGCCACGGGAAAAACAGAATGCTGTCTGGCTTCTGATACCCCTGCTCCGCCCACCGGTTAAGCGTATCGTGATCGTTCGCCAACGCCGGGAAAAAATGGTTGATAAACCAGGTCAGATTACTGGCGGAAGTGGGGCTGCCTTCATGCGCAAAATACTGCCCAGGAACACTGAATTTACCCCACACATAGGGATAATCCGCCGGAATAATGCGATCGAATACCCGGGTAGCGATAGACCAGGTGCCCGCTACCGCACTGAGGTGCGAGCTGTCATGCACACCGGAGGTGATGGCTGCGCCAACCACGTCAAAGACCCCGCCGAACACGGGTGTACCTGCCTTCAACCCGCATAACGTAGCGGCATCGGCGGTCACATAGCCAGCGAGATCGGCAGAACCTATCACCCCCGGCGTGCAGTGCACCATCTCCTCAATGCCAAACAGGGCGAACAGCGCGGGATCGAACTCATTACGCTGCTGATTAAACAACTGGCTCCCGGAGATATTGGTCTCTTCACAGGCAAGGTTATCCGTCAGGCAGTAACGAATATAGTCGTGCGCCATCAGGATGTGGCCCGTCCGCGCGTAGTTCTCCGGCTCATGCTGTTTCAGCCAGGCCAGCAGCGCTGCCGGATGAGAAGGCCATAGCTGTTGCAAACTGAGCGGGTACGCCTGGCGATCGACACCCTGCGCCTTCCAGCTTGCCACCAGCGGTTGCGCCCGGGAATCTGAAGAGACGATGCCATTACGGACGGGTTTGCCCGATTTATCGACCAGGTAAAGTCCTTTACCGTGTGCAGAAAAGCCAATCCCGCGGATCTGTTCCGCCGCAATATGGCTCTCGGCCAGTGCGCGCTGAATCACGAGACATGTGGTGGCCCAGAGCTCGTTCATATCGCGCTCACAAAACCCCGCCTGTGAGCTCAGCAGCGGCAAGGTTTGGGCCGCAACGATGACTTCTCTACCTTCGGCGGTATAGATCCCCGCTTTGGTGACTGTGCCGCCCAAATCAATGCCGATAAAGTAATGGCTCATCGTTATCTCCTTAACCTGCCATGAGTGGCCGTTCGTCATACCACCCGGCTGCCTGCATCTTGCTCTCTATCCACTGGCGCGCATGGATAATTTCCAACAACGGCTCGGCGGACTTTTCCGTCCACATCTCAATCAGGAAGGTTCCCCGATAGTTAAGGCGGCGGAGCGGTTTGAACTGCTTGATA
>NZ_JBFWLF010000175.1:0-9768 GCF_050252275.1 Citrobacter sp.
CAGCGGCATCGACAGTGACGGCTCGCTGCTGGAATTCGACTATCACGAGGTGCGTACCAAGCGCGCAATTATTGAGAATTCCCGCCACGTCATACTGGTGACGGATCATTCGAAGTTTGGCCGTAATGCGATGGTGAATATGGGCAGTATCAGTCTGGTGGATGCGGTATATACCGATGCTCTGCCACCAGCAGGGGTAATGAAGGTGATCACCGATAACCATATTCAACTGGAACTGTGTTAACGCGTTGATGAAGAGACTGCCCGGTCAGCGTGGGTGCAGCCGGGCAACATTACACCCCATAACCCATCATTTTCAGCAGTCGCTGCGCGTGTTGGACCGCATCCTGACGGTGCGCCACGCCCAGTTTTTGATACAAATTACGGATATGCGTCTTGATGGTGGTCGCCGCTACCGCCAGTTCGCCAGCGATTTGCTCGTTGCTGTAGCCGGAATAGATCAGCCCCAGCACCTGCCATTCGCGCTGCGTCAGCGGGCTGGTGCGAATTAGCTCTGGTACTTCCGGGTGGTTCAGCAGGCGCTCAACAAAGCTTTCGTCAAAGTGGGCGAACTTGTGGCGGTGATGCTGGTTGATCTCACGCAGAATGCGCTGTGCGCGGTGTTGGTCCAGTTCCGGCAGAGTATTCAGTTGAATAAGCTGGCGTAGTTGCTGCGCCATCGACTCGCCTTCAATCACGAAATGGCTGATGAATCCGGTGCGATTGGCTAATTGCAGGGCATCAAGCAGCACGCGCTGCGCGTCATTTTTGCGCCCGGCCTGCCAGTAAAGTTGGTTGAGCAGCAGCAGGTTACGGTTAAGATCGCTCATCAGGCGCAGGCTGCGCGCATTTTCATTCAGCTCTTCGAGTACGATTTCTGCGGGTTCAAATTCGCCCAGCAGAATTTGCGCTCTGGCGATATTACGCCACTGGCCTTGCAGGAAGTGGTTATTGGCAAACTCCGGTTTCGGCGTCTGGCGCAGCCAGTTGGCGGCCGACTTTTTATCGCCGACCATTTGCCAGTAGATCACCCGAACTTTATCGGCGTTTGAGATCCAGTCGCTATGGTAGTGACCGTTGCCCAGCAGATTCTCCAGGCGGTTGAGATGGCTGCGGGCATTGTCCAGATCGCCACGGGCCAGCGAGCACTGCACCAACAGCGCCAGACACTGTAATTGTTGCTGCGGCTGAAAGGCGGAAAGCACTTCGATACCGCTGCGCGCAGAAGCTTCCGCTTCATCCAGTCGCGCCCATGCCCACAGCAGTTGGGCCCGAATGCGCACCAGAAATTCGTGCATGGGCAATTGTTCCAGATGCTGATCTTTAATCAACTGGAACGCTTTCTCCTGGGTTTCCCAGGCGGCCTGCAAAAAACCCTGGGCAAAGAGGATTTCACTTTGCTGGATCAAGCTCCAGAGCGCGTAGTGCCAGACATCATGATGACGCGCCATCTGTTCGGTCTGCTGCATCAGCGTTAAGGAGCGAGAGAGATCGCCTTTACAGTGCAGCACTTCGCCGTGCACCGAGGTTGCAACAATACGGCTGTAATACAAGGCGATGGGCAACTCATCCAGCGCCAGTTTCGCCAGGCGTTCAGCCTCATCGGGATTGCCGTCGTTGATCGCCACCTGAGCGCGGAGCGCGTTAAACTCGGCATGCAGCGTGCTGTCCATCACGCCCTGAATCTCTTGTTCGGCACGGGCCAGCAGGGTGTTTACTTCGCTGTAGCGATGCTGGCTCTGCATCAGCCAGGCCTGTAACAACACCAGACGCGGGTTTTCCAGCAGGCTTTCCCACGGCAGCGCTTTTAGTGACTCTTCCAGCAGCGCCAGTTCGCTGTGGTTAAACAATCCCCACGCGTGGTTAAGCAAAATATCGCGCAGCATATGCGCATCGCCGGCCGCCAGCGCATGGTGGATGGCTTCGCTGGGGAAACCCTGCGCCATCCAGCTTTCCGCTGCGGCGCGATGGATATCAGGTAACTCGGTCGCCAGTTCCCACTGGCAGCGCTGGCGCAGGAAACTGCCAAACAGCGGGTGATAACTGAACCATTCGCCGGAGTCATCCATCCGTTGCAGGAAAAGCCCTTGCCGCTCGATCTCTTCCAGCCGCATCTGACCATTTTCTTCGCCGGTTACACGTACAATCAGCGCATCGTTCATTGACCGTAAAACTGCACTTTTCAGCAGGAAAAGGCGGGTGCTGACATCGACGCTGTCCAGCACTTCATCGACCAGATAATCTGAAAGATGGCTGGCGTTAATTCCCGCCAGACGGCGTGCCGACTGATGCGCAGAGTGGTTGTTTTGCCGCGCAGAGAGGGCGATGAGCTGTAATGCGGTCGCCCAGCCTGCCACATCGTCACACATCCGGCTGCTTTCGGAGGCTTCGATGGGGGAGGATAAGCGGCGGTCAAAAAACTGTTTGGCTTCCTGATGATTAAAGGCTAGTTGCTGACTGCCTATCTCCAGAAGCTGGTCGCGCACGCGCAGGTTGGCAATCCCCAACTGCGGTAAATTACGCGACAGTACCACCAGCGTGAGATTTTCAGGCTGATGACGCAGGAAGAAGCGCATGGACTCATGAATCACCGGATTAGTGATCAGATGGTAATCGTCGATGACCAGATACAGCGGGCGATGCCATTCCGCCAGCTCAATAAAGAGCTGCGCAAAAAGCGAAGTCAGACTGACATACTGCCGTTTTTGCACCATCACTTCGCTGGTGGTGCAATGACCGTTAGTGGCCTGCTGTACCGCGGCAATCAGATAGCTGGCAAAACGCTCCTGCTGGTTGTCGCCCTCATCCAGTGAGTACCAGCCGAGTTCACTTTTCCCGGCGGCCCATTGTGAAATGAGCGTAGTCTTCCCATAACCTGCAGGACTTGTGATCAGGGCCAGCCTGAAATTGTTCGCGCCGGAAAGTTTAGCCAACAGGCGCTCACGGACCACTGTATGGTCGAGACGAACCGGACGACTTAGTTTGGACGGAATCAACATAGTTAACACTTCACTGTGGAAAATGGGGACTGCAATTTTTTTTGCGCTTCGTAATTAATAGATATAAGGTCGGCCAGATTAGGAACTTTTGCAAGGTATGTCCGGTAATGAACCGCCTTAATTTGCACTACATCACAAATTTATCTGATGGATAACCTCTACTGGATACGGTTGGCGGAGGGGATGTCGGGGTATTTACTTTTGCTAAAGAATCCTGACACTTTGTATAGGCTCACGACTCTGTCCGTGACAGGCGAAATTGTAACTTACCGTGATAAAATTTTTACCGACAAAGGGTAATCAAAAGGTGAGGATGTTATCGATATAAAAAAAGGTAATCTTATTCTCGTTATTATTAGCAGTTTCTATGACTGCTCTTACCAGAAACTACGATTATCAACAAGGGTTTCGCAAAGCTTAACATCAGTCACATGATAATCATGAAGGTTGTCCTGCGGACAGGAGTGGTAGGAAAGTGCCAGCAACAGAAATGGCACAATACAGTTTGCAATAAAACCGATTATAAAAGATATGACAACAATAAAGCTCACTGGCGTTTCTATCGATGCAGGAATACTGGAATGTACATCTTTACTAAATAAAGCCATAATGCATAAAATTAATGCTACAATGAATGCCGGTGTGCCGGCAAGCACAATGCATGTTTTATTGTAGCTGATAACATCCCCCATTCTTATCAAGGATAAAAAATCAGTCATTATTCTGCCAAATAATAAGAAATGCAGGATTCCGAGGAGGGAAATAATTAGGAAAAAAGCGGTAAGACGTAATTTTTTTTTCATTAATGATTACCAGAAACTACGATTATCAACAAGGCTTTCGCAAAGCTTAACATCAGTCACATGATAATCATGAAGGTTGTCCTGCGGGCAGGAGTGATATGACGATACCAGAAATAAAAACAGGACAATAAAGTTTGCAATAAAGCCGATAGCAAAAAGGAGCGCGCCAGTGCCCAGCACCCAGACTTCAAAAGGATCAGGAAGGGCTTTGTATTGCAAATCATTGCTGAATAAAACCCGTACCATAGCAAAGGTTGTATACAACATTAACGGTATTCCACTTATCAGTAAGCACGTATGGTGATAAGTGATTACGTCACCCATTCTTATCAATGATAAAAAATCGGTCATAACAAAACCAAATATTTGTAAATCAAGAATGCCAAGGAGAAATATAATCAGCAAAAAATACATTAGCCGCATAAATAATTTCTTCATAAGTCCTCCTTAAAATGAGTCAAAGTAGGGAGAGTCGAATCCATAATCGTAATTTTTATGATGATGTATATAATCACGAAGCTTTTCTTTTAACGCATTTGATAGCCCTGTTTTTTCATCAAGGACATTTAGTGTGCAATTAAGTAAAATGCCCGCCAAAACGATAATGCCGGTAGTAACAATTACAGGCGCACTAGCTAAAATTGCCAGGCCCGCGACCACCCCAATCACAACCCCCGACACTACCGCTTTAGCCATGTCCATTGAAATATCGACCAGAAAATCCACCATCTGATAATCTGATTTAAAAATCAATTCGATGGCTCGCCAGGCCAGAGAAAAATAGAGGCAATATCTGACACCACTGCTGATACTGTTGTAAAGCCCACGTTTACCGATGGCCATTTCCAGTATTTGCGGATGCCTGGCACCGTAGCGGGTCCCGTTAAGAATACGGCGTAACGCAGGGTATCCCGTAATTTTTATATAGGCTTTGCCGCCCACGTTGTACTCGATCGCTTTTATTTTTAATACAGTAAAGTTAAAAACCAATTCGTTAGCCGGGTTGTAATATGTTGTGAGCTTAGACAGACTGCGAAAGGCATCCAGTCCATCTTTCATATTCCCCGGCGCTGCGCGGTACGAAAAAAACTGATCAATTCCTCCCATTAAGTCATCCACGACTTGCTGTGCTTCTTCTATCGTCAACAGGAGGATATGGTGGTGTTGTGTGATGAATGATCCATCCATAAAAGCCATATCGCGCTGCACAGGGTTCATTGAACTCCAGTGGATGTCTGCTGAGCCGCGCAGCGGATCGCCATCGGGATGACGTGAAGTGTTCTCGTACAACGAAGAAGAGGGACGATGACGCATGCTATTTCCTTATATATGTTATTCAGACTCAGAAGAGTCGGTCGCTCCAAAAGCTAAATGCGCTGGTGCTCGCCATACAGTGTTCCCAACTGATGGATTCATACGTAAAACAAACACGTTCCTGTGCTTCGTTTCCATGTTCAATAATATTATGTGGCACAATTATTTTGATGTTAGAAATATGAGCTTTGAATAATTTAATTTTATAGTAGATCTCCTGTTGACCTCCTGGATTAACGCGATACAGGTCGAGTTCACACTCAAGCGTTTCGTTATCGTTGATGGCTTTGCTGAGTAACGGCGACGAACGGTCAACGGGCTTAATTATTTGCAATTCATGATGACAAACATTTTGTTGCCGTGATGTTTCATGTTCAAGTGCGTAAATCATTATCTGATCAATATGACGGGTTTGAGATTTATTACCTATTGAACTCCGGGAGCCGCACTGCGCTGATATATCTCCCTGAATCTCTCCTGTCAGCGTGAGCCAGGATAAATGGGACATATTATTTCCTTTTAATTTATTAGTGGTGATAATATATTAAAATACAATAAATTTAGTGTGCGCTTGTATTATTGTCATTTCAACTGGTTTTGTTTTTATATGGACTTGAAACCAGGGCGATTCTTCATACCCGCGTTATATCATTTCATCTCTGATTCTGTGATTAGAGCCAGGTAAAATATAAAAATGGATTAAAATAAGTGTATGACTGGGATCTGAACAGTCGGGTGCGGTACGCGAGAGTGGCACCGATCACACTTTTACGCTCATCCCCACTACTCCTCCCCGCCTAATCAAGAGTGGGATGAGGAAGGTCAACATTGAGCCTGGCAAACTAGCGATAACGTTGTTTTTTACCAAAGGACCCGGAATTCCTATGTCACAGCCAACCTTCAATCAAGAGCAATTTCAGGCAGCCCTGACACGTCAGTGGCAGCGTTTCGGTTTACTGTCAGCTCACGAGATGACGTCCCGTCAATGGTGGCACGCCGTCAGCGGCGCGCTGGCGGAACTTCTCAGTGCCCAACCTGTGGCGAAACCGGCGAAAAATCAGCGCCATGTGAACTACATCTCGATGGAGTTCCTGATTGGTCGTCTGACGGGGAATAATCTGCTTAACCTGGGCTGGTATCAGGCGGTGAGCGATGCGCTGAAAGCGTACGACGTCCAGCTGACCGATCTGCTGGAAGAAGAGATCGACCCGGCGCTGGGCAACGGAGGATTAGGGCGTCTTGCCGCCTGCTTCCTGGACTCAATGGCGACCGTCGGTCAATCTGCCACCGGTTATGGTCTGAACTATCAGTACGGCCTGTTCCGTCAATCCTTTGCCGACGGTCAGCAAATGGAAGCGCCGGATGACTGGCATCGCGGCAGCTACCCGTGGTTCCGTCATAACGAGCAGCTTGATGTGCAGGTGGGTATTGGCGGTAAGGTGACAAAAGGCGGTCACTGGGAACCCGGCTTTGTGATTACCGGGCAGGCGTGGGATCTGCCGGTGCTGGGCTACCGTAACGGCGTGGCGCAACCGCTGCGTCTGTGGCAGGCCACTCACGCTCATCCGTTTAACCTGACCAAATTTAATGACGGCGATTTCCTGCGTGCGGAACAGCAGGGGATTGACGCCGATAAACTGACCAAAGTGCTTTACCCGAACGATAACCACACGGCGGGTAAGAAGCTGCGTCTGATGCAGCAATACTTCCAGTGCGCCTGTTCAGTGGCAGACATTCTGCGTCGTCATCATCTGGCTGGCCGCAAACTGCATGAGCTGGCGGATTACGAAGTCATTCAACTGAACGATACCCATCCCACCATTGCGATTCCGGAACTGCTGCGCGTGCTGCTTGACGAGCATCAGATGAGCTGGGACGACGCCTGGGCGATCACCAGCAAAACGTTCGCCTATACCAACCATACCCTGATGCCAGAAGCGCTGGAGTGCTGGGATGAGAAGCTGGTGAAAGCGCTGCTGCCGCGTCATATGCAGATCATCAAAGAGATTAACGATCGCTTTAAGACGCTGGTCGATAAAACCTGGCCTGGCGACAAGCAGGTTTGGGCAAAGCTGGCGGTGGTTCACGACAAACAGGTGCGCATGGCGAACATGTGCGTCGTCAGCGGCTTTGCGGTCAACGGCGTTGCCGCACTGCACTCCGATCTGGTGGTGAAAGATCTGTTCCCGGAATATCACCAACTGTGGCCGAACAAGTTCCATAACGTGACCAACGGCATCACGCCGCGTCGCTGGATCAAACAGTGCAACCCGGAACTGGCTGCGCTGTTTGATAAAACGCTGAAGAAAGAATGGGCGAACGATCTCGATCAGTTGATCAATCTTGAGAAGTACGCTGATGATGCTAAATTCCGCAAGACCTGGCGTGATATCAAGCAGGCCAATAAGGTACGTCTGGCTGAGTTTGTGAAAGTTCGTACTGGGATTGAGATTAACCCGCAGGCGATTTTCGATATTCAGATTAAGCGTCTGCACGAATACAAACGTCAGCACCTGAACCTGCTGCATATCCTGGCGTTGTATAAAGAGATTCGCGAAAACCCGCAGGCCGATCGCGTACCGCGCGTGTTCCTGTTTGGCGCGAAGTCGGCTCCGGGTTACTACCTGGCGAAAAACATTATCTTTGCCATTAACAAGGTGGCGGAAACCATTAATAACGACCCGAACGTCGGCGACAAACTGAAAGTGGTGTTCCTGCCGGATTACTGCGTGTCAGCAGCAGAAATGCTGATTCCGGCGGCGGATATCTCCGAGCAGATCTCCACAGCGGGGAAAGAAGCTTCCGGCACCGGCAACATGAAGCTGGCGCTAAACGGCGCACTGACGGTCGGCACCCTGGACGGCGCGAACGTAGAAATCGCCGAGAAAGTGGGTGATGAGAATATCTTTATCTTTGGGCATACCGTGGAACAGGTGAAGGCGCTGAAAGCCAAAGGCTACGATCCGCTGAAATGGCGCAAAAAGGATAAAGTACTCGATGCCGTGCTGAAAGAGCTGGAGAGCGGTAAGTTCAGCGCCGGCGATAAGCATGCCTTTGATCAGATGCTGCACAGCATAGGCAAACAGGGGGGCGATCCGTATCTGGTGATGGCGGACTTTGCGGCCTACGTTGAGGCGCAGAAACAGGTGGATGTGTTGTATCGTGACCAGGAGGCCTGGACGCGTGCGGCGATCCTGAACTCCGCACGCTGCGGTATGTTCAGCTCGGATCGCTCCATTCGCGATTATCAGACCCGAATCTGGCAGGCGAAACGCTAAGGAAGCGCGATGGATAGCAAACGTCTGGATAATGCCGCGCTGGCGGCGGGGATCAGTCCCAATTATATCAATGCCCACGGCAAGCCGCAGTCAATTGGTGCCGAAACCAAGCGACGTTTGTTGGATGCTATGCACCGTACCGCTGCCGCCGCAAAGGTAGCGGTGACGGCGGTGCCGAATGTGATGGTCTACACCGCAGGCAAAAAGATGTCGCTAGCGGTAGAGGGACACGGTGAATTCAACTGGCTGTTGACCACCGAAGAGGGTGTGCAGTTTAAGGGGCACGCCACCGGCGGGAAATCCTTTACTCTGCCGACAAAGCTGCCGCTGGGTTATCACACGTTGACCCTGACGCAGGATGAACAGCGACACCATTGCCGCATCATCGTGGCGCCAAAACGCTGCTACGAGCCGCAGGCGCTGCTGACCGGGCAGAAACTCTGGGGTGCCTGCGTACAGCTCTATACGCTGCGTTCAGAGCACAACTGGGGAATCGGTGATTTCGGCGATCTGAAGTCAATGCTGGTGGATGTAGCAAAACGCGGGGGGGCGTTTATCGGCCTCAATCCGATCCACGCGCTCTATCCGGCAAACCCGGAGAGCGCCAGCCCGTACAGCCCGTCTTCACGTCGCTGGCTGAACGTCATTTACATTGATGTGAACGCTGTCGATGATTTTCGCCTGAGTCAAGAAGCGCAGGCCTGGTGGCAGATGCCCGATACGCAGAAAATACTGCAACAGGCGCGGGATGCCCAATGGGTGGATTACTCGGCAGTCACCACGCTGAAGATGACCGCGCTGCGCATGGCATGGAAAGGGTTTGCCACGCGCGACGATGAACAGATGGCGGCATTCCGGGCGTTCGTGGCTCAGGAAGGCGACAGCCTGTACTGGCAGGCGGCGTTTGATGCGCTGCATGCCTGGCAGGTGAAAGAGGATGAACTGCGCTGGGGTTGGCCTGCCTGGCCGGAAGCGTATCAGTCTGTTGATTCGCCGGAGGTGGAAAAATTCTGTCACGAACATCGTGATGAAGTGGATTTTTATCTCTGGTTACAGTGGCTGGCGTACATCCAGTTTGCCGCCTGCTGGGAAACCAGTCAGGGCTTTAAGATGCCAATTGGCCTGTATCGCGATCTGGCGGTGGGCGTGGCGGAAGGTGGGGCGGAAACCTGGTGCGATCGCGAGCTGTATTGCCTGAAAGCCTCTGTTGGCGCGCCGCCGGATATCCTCGGTCCGCTTGGACAGAACTGGGGCCTGCCGCCGATGGATCCGCATATCATTACGGCGCGTGCCTACGAGCCGTTTATCGAACTCCTGCGGGCGAATATGCAAAACTGCGGCGCGCTGCGCATCGATCATGTCATGTCGATGCTG
>NZ_JBFWLF010000176.1:0-9736 GCF_050252275.1 Citrobacter sp.
TTTCATTCGAAAGTAATATTACCCCTAAGGGGGTAATGATTATTGTCCGGCGTCAAACAGGCATAAAAAAAGCGCCCAAAGGCGCTTTTTAGAAAGAGTGAAGCGAGGATTAACCGATATATTCCAGTCCGTTCATGTACGGACGCAACACTTCCGGCACTTCGATACGGCCATCAGCCTGCTGGTAGTTTTCCATCACCGCCACCAGCGTACGACCAACCGCCAGACCAGAACCGTTCAGAGTATGCACCAGACGGGTCTTTTTGTCGGACTTGCTGCGGCAGCGAGCCTGCATACGGCGCGCCTGGAAATCCCAGACGTTAGAGCAGGATGAAATCTCGCGGTAGGTATTCTGCGCCGGTACCCACACTTCCAGATCGTAGGTTTTGCATGCGCCAAAGCCCATGTCGCCGGTGCAAAGAATGATTTTGCGATAGGGCAGACCCAGCAGTTGCAGCACTTTCTCCGCATGACCGGTCATCTCTTCCAGCGCTGCCATTGAATCTTCCGGGCGAACGATCTGTACCATTTCAACTTTGTCGAACTGGTGCATACGGATCAGGCCACGGGTATCACGACCGTAGGAACCCGCTTCAGAGCGGAAGCACGGTGTGTGCGCCGTCATTTTGATCGGCAGTTGGTCTTCGTCGATGATCTCATCACGCACCAGGTTGGTCAGCGGCACTTCTGCCGTCGGGATCAACGCGTAGTTACTGCTGTCAGCCTCTTCTTCCAGCGGACGCGTGTGGAACAGATCGCCAGCAAATTTCGGCAACTGCCCCGTGCCGTACAGGGTGTCATGGTTGACCAGATACGGCACATAGTTTTCGCTGTAGCCATGCTGTTCGGTATGCAGATCGAGCATAAATTGCGAGAGCGCACGGTGCATACGGGCAATCTGCCCTTTCATCACCACGAAGCGGGAACCCGTCAGCTTAACGGCAGCAGCGAAATCCAGACCGGAATGCATTTCGCCCAGCGTGACGTGATCGCGAACCTCAAAGTCAAACTCGCGCGGGGTACCCCAGCGGCTGACTTCAACGTTATCGTTCTCGTCTTTACCGACCGGCACTTCGTCTGCAGGCAGGTTAGGAATGGCCAGCGCGATATCGCGGATCTCAGCCTGTAAAACATCCAGCTCCGCTTTTGCGGCATCCAGCTCTTCGCCCAGTTTGTTCACTTCCAGACGTAAAGGCTCGATATCTTCCCCGCGCGCTTTCGCCTGGCCGATGGATTTCGATCGAGAGTTACGCTCTGCCTGCAGGTTTTCAGTATTGACCTGCAAAACTTTACGACGCTCTTCAAGAGCGCGCAGCTTATCTACATCCAGCTTAAAGCCCCGGCGTGCCAGTTTTTCAGCGACTGCGTCTGGCTCATTACGCAGCAGATTGGGATCGAGCATGCTTATCCTGTGCTTATCGAATTGAAATGGGAAAATGTGACCACAGCCTGCGGTCACAGGGATACAGTGCCAACATTACCGCAACGCCTGCGCTAACGGTAGCGTTTTATAGGGCTATTTTGATCCTGTCCGGCGAGCCAGGCGAGCTTTTCGCCAATCTTGCCCTCAAGACCTCTGTTTGTGGGGTGATAATAGCGTGTTTGTGCCATCTCCGGCGGGAAATATTCCTCGCCCGCGGCATAAGCATTCGGTTCGTCATGTGCATAACGATATTCCTGGCCGTAACCCATCTCTTTCATCAACTTCGTCGGCGCATTGCGCAGATGAACAGGTACGTCATAGTCAGGACGTTCACGGGCATCGGAGAGCGCCGCTTTAAAGGCGGTATACACCGCATTGCTTTTCGGTGCACAGGCCAGATAAACAATCGCCTGGGCGATGGCGCGCTCGCCTTCAGCAGGCCCCACACGCGTGAAGCAGTCCCAGGCGGAAATCGCCACCTGCATCGCACGCGGATCGGCATTGCCCACATCTTCGGAAGCAATCGCCAGGCAACGGCGCGCGACATACAGCGGATCCCCCCCGGCCGTAATGATTCGCGCATACCAGTAAAGTGCCGCATCCGGCGCGCTGCCGCGAACTGATTTATGCAATGCGGAAATGAGATCGTAGAAGCGGTCGCCTTTGTTATCAAAACGCGCGCTGCGCTCACCGGCGATTTCGGTCAACAATGCGGGAAGCAGTACTCGCTTGCCGCTATCATCCACTTCGGCCATATCAGCCATCATTTCCAGGGTGTTCAATGCGCGGCGCGCATCACCATTGACCAGTTCCGCGATGGCTTTGCGGGTATCATCCGGCAGAACGATATCCTGGCCACCATAGCCCCGCGCCTTGTCTTCCATCGCCTGACGGAGAACCTGTTCGATATCTTCCGTGGTCAGCGATTTGAGCAAATAGACGCGCGCCCGCGACAACAGCGCAGAATTCAGTTCAAACGACGGGTTTTCGGTGGTTGCCCCGATAAAGGTGATCGTGCCGTCTTCAATATGCGGTAAGAACGCATCCTGTTGGCTTTTATTAAAGCGATGAACTTCGTCAACAAAAAGAATAGTGCGACGCCCGGCATGACGATTCTGACGGGCGCGTTCGATGGCTTCGCGGATCTCTTTCACGCCGGAGGTGACCGCCGATATCCGCTCAACGTCGGCATCGGCGTAGCGGGCAATCACTTCAGCGAGTGTCGTTTTCCCGGTTCCCGGCGGTCCCCACAAGATCATGGAGTGCAGATGTCCGGCTTCAATCGCACGCGGCAACGGTTTACCCGCAGCCAGCAGGTGCTGCTGACCAATATACTGCGCTAAATTTTCTGGCCGCATCCGCGCGGCCAGTGGCTGAAAGGTATTATCAGAAAAATCGAGCGACAGGTTGCTCACGCAGGCCTCTACTTACGTTGGTCGTCTACCGTTACGCCTTGCGGTGGAGTAAAGGTGAACTTCGATGCGTCAACGGCGCCATTCTGCTGTGATTTCAGCTGATAGCTGCTGCGCTGGTCATCCTGCTCCACGGCGCTGAACTGATGAATAGTCCCGTCACGGCCCACATTGATGGTGAACTGTTTCAGGTTACCGTTGCTGGTTTTCGGCGTCAGGACGAAGTCGTCACCGTTCTGCTTGATATTGTACTGTTGCCAGTCGCTGGACTGGTTGCGGGCAATCAGCATAAACGGCGTGTTGCCGGTGGCGTCTTTCAGCCAGGTCGCGGTGGCCTGCTCAACAAACGGGTTGAAGAACCACAGCGTTTTCCCATCAGAAACCAGAATGCTTTCATCAGGCTGCGTCATGTGCCAGTTAAACAGGTTCGGACGCTTCACCCACAAATCACCCTGACCTTCCTGAACAGCAGCGCCGCTGCCATCAGTCACTTTCTGTGTGAAGCTGGCGTGGAAGCTGCTTACTTTATCCAGGCGACTTTTCAGATCGCTGGCGGCATCCGCCCAAACGCTGCTTACCACGAATCCTGAGAGTAATGCACAGGTGATTGCGATTTTTTTCATTGTTATTCCTCAAAATACGTCACTCCCGACCGGGAGATCCCTCTGCTATCCATTCCAGGCCAAAAATCAGCGTGAGGAAAGAAGACAATACTGAATTACGTAACTTTGCACTTAGTCAAACGGTGGTGGCGCCAGCACTTCACGATTGCCGTTATGGCCTTGTTCGCTGACGATTCCCTGCGCTTCCATCTGTTCGATAATGCGCGCCGCACGGTTGTAGCCAATACGGAACTGGCGCTGTACGCCGGAGATGGACGCTTTACGTTTCTCTGTCACAAAGTTGACAGCCTGATCGAATAACGGATCCAGCTCTTCGCCACCGTCAAAGCCACCGCCGCCGCCTTCGCTTTCGCTGTCGGAGGTGATGCCATCCACATACTGCGGACGCCCACGCGCCTTCCAGTCCTGCACCACCGCATGCACTTCCTGGTCACGGACAAATGCGCCGTGAACACGCACCGGCATGGTGGAGTTTGGCCCGGAGTAAAGCATATCCCCCATCCCCAGCAGCGATTCTGCACCGCCCTGATCGAGGATAGTACGCGAGTCAATCTTACTTGACACGGTGAAGGCAATACGTGTCGGGATGTTGGCTTTAATAAGACCGGTAATGACGTCAACCGATGGACGCTGTGTCGCCAACACCAGGTGGATCCCGGCCGCACGGGCTTTTTGCGCCAGTCGGGCAATCAGCTCTTCAACTTTCTTACCGACGGTCATCATCAGGTCGGCAAATTCGTCAACCAGCACAACGATATACGGCAGTTTTTCCAGTACCGGATGCTGCGCATCCATACTGTCGCCTGGTTTCCAGTACGGGTCCGGAATCGGACGTCCCATCCGCGCGGCTTCGGCTATCTTCTCGTTGTAACCCGCAAGATTACGCACGCCCAGCGCAGACATCAGCTTGTAACGGCGTTCCATCTCGTTAACGCTCCAGCGCAGGGCGTTGGCGGCGTCTTTCATATCCGTGACGACTTCCGTCAGCAGATGCGGAATGCCTTCGTAAACCGACAGCTCCAGCATTTTCGGGTCGATCATGATGAAACGAACGTCTTCCGGCTGCGCCTTATAAAGCATGCTGAGGATCATGGCGTTCACCCCAACCGATTTACCCGAACCGGTTGTCCCCGCCACCAGCAGGTGCGGCATTTTCGCCAGATCGGCTACCACCGGATCGCCGGCAATATCTTTACCCAACACGACGGTCAGCGGCGATGGGTTTTCACGGAACTTCGCGTTATCCAGCACTTCACGCAGGTAAACGGTCTGCCGTTTTTTGTTCGGCAATTCCAGGCCTACGTATGGTTTACCCGGAATCACTTCCACCACGCGCACCGCGACAGTCGACAACGAACGCGCCAGGTCACGAGAAAGGTTGGAAATACGCGCCGCTTTCACACCCGGCGCCAGATTCAGTTCAAAACGGGTGATCACAGGACCTGGCGAGTAATTCACCACATCGGCCTTGATGCGGAAATCAGCCAGGCGAGCTTCAACCAGGCGCGCCATTTGTTCCAGCGCGAAGGTATCAACCGGCTCCACTTCACTCGGTGGCTGCGTCAGCAGATCCAGCGAAGGCAGTGGCGTCGTCGGTTTTTGCAGCGGACGGCTGTCACCATTGCGCATCAGCAGCGGGTGAATCAGGCTTTCCTGCGGCTGAGGTGCAGCAGGTTGCTGCGTCACTACCGGCTGATGCGGTTGCTGATACTGTGGCTGCGGCGCTGCCGGCTGTTGTGGTTGTTGATAGTGCTGCTGCGGCGCTACCGGCTGTTGCGGCTGTTGATACTGCGGCTGCGGCGCTACCGGCTGTTGCGGCTGCTGATACTGCGGCTGTGGCGCTACCGGCTGTTGCGGCTGCTGATACTGCGGCGTTGTGGGTGGCTGAACAGGCGCAGACTCCGGCATTACGCCCGGTGTAAACAGCGGCTCATGCGGGCCGTTATCGACCAGCGTTTTCATGGGTGAAAACTCAAAATCATCCAGCGAGAATGGATTCGCTCCGGCAGGTTGCTCACCGGCGTAGCGCTGTTGCTGTGAAGAGGCAAACTGGCGCGCCAGTTCAGCTTCCGCAGCGGCATCTTCATCGTCGGCCTGCGTCGCCTCATGCTGATACTCGTCGCCATAACGACTTTGCTGTGACTGAGCAAACTGACGAGCCAGTTCGTCCTGTTGCATGGCGTCGATTTCATCATCGCTATACTGCGGATCGTGTTGACCGGCTTCACGCGCTCTCTCCTCAGCCATACGCTGAGAAGGCAATTTAATACCATACGATGCCAGCTCACGGCGTGTCGGTACACGTACGCGATTGGGACGAGGCAGTTGCGGGCCAATCCCTTCTTTCACCTGCGGACGCGGCGCTCCGCCATTCGCGAGGCTGAAGACTGGCGCTGCAGCTGCCGCAGTCGCACCGGCTGATAAGGTCGCATCCTTCACGCTTGCAGCGATCGGCGCAATGGTCGCAGCGGTGTCAACAGGCGGTATAGAAGGCGCAGTTGACGGTGCAGGAACCACCGGTTCCGGCGCGTTAACAGGTTCAGGAATCGGCTGATACCACGCGGCCAGTTGCTCACGTTCACGCGCACGCTTCTCTTCCACTTCTTCAAAGTAGTACAGCGGCGGGCGCGCAGGTTTTGTCTCTTCGACTACCGGCTCAGGCTCAGTAATCGGAGCTTGCGGAACCACAGGTTCCTGTGGCGATAAAGGCTCCGGCTGATACGCTGGCTGATGATAAACCGGCTGCTGGACAGGCTCGGGTTGATAAACCGGCTCGGGCTGCCAGGGTTGCTCTACCGTAGCTTGCGGTTGCTGCCACGGTTGTTGCGGTACGCCTGGCTGCGGATAACCAGCTTCAGGGGCCACAGGCGCAGCGTATTGCGGTTCAGTCGGAACAGGCTGTTGCCATGTCTCATACTGCGCCTGCTGCGGCTGCGCGTACGGGTTGTGCGACGGATAGCCTTCCGGCGCAGGAGCAATCACCGGCTCGCCGGTTTGCGGGCCTGGTACGGGTTGCCATGCAACCGCAGGTTGTACAGGAACGGTTTCTGCTCCCGGTAGGGGCGGCGTTTGCATAATCGGATCGACCGGCGCAGCCCAGGCCTGAGCCGCAGCCGTTGCCGCCGCCGCAGCGGCGACGGGTTCGGTCACCGAATGACCGTTTAACAGCGGATCGTATTCATCATATTCCGGCTGCGTCGCACGATGCCCGGAGAACAGCACATCGCCAGGATCGGTCGCGACGCCGCGCGCACTGTAGGCTATCTCATCGTCATCATCCATGCGTCTGCCGGAGAAGAGCGCCGCATCCGTCTGACGGCCATGCGGATTGATAAATTTTTCAGCCAGACGTTTACGGCGCGCCAGCGCACCGCGAAGAATACGCGCCCGACGGGACTCACGTTTCCCGCCCTCGACTTCATCTTCATACTCTTCATCGTCTTCGTACTCGTCGTCTTCTACCCAGGTATCATCACGACGGGTACGGTTGCTGGCAAAGGTCAGAATATTGAGCAGCCAGCCGCCAAGTTTTTCGGCGATGCTAACCCAGGACCAGCCGGTAAAGAGCGTCAGCCCTGCCGCCCACACGCACAGAAGCGTAATGGTGCCACCACTGCTGTGCAGCAGCGGTTGCAGGGTGGTACTCAACAGACTGCCAATCACCCCGCCGGAGGCGAAGTACCAGATGTCATCGGCATTAATAGCGGCCAGACCACAGGAAGTAAGGATAAGCGCCAGCACGCCAATGATGCGCAGCGAGACGGCAAAATAGTCGATATAGTCATCGGTCGCCTGGTGACGCCAGGCAAACCAGCAGCCGCCCACAATGATGACAGGAATGGTGTACGCCATTATCCCAAAGATAAAGAACAGGGTATCCGCCAGCCATGCCCCCGGCGCCCCGCCCAAATTATGGATAGGCTCATGCCAGGCCGTTTGCGACCAACTGGGATCAGAAGGATTAAAGCTCAGTAAGGCTGCCATCAGCCAGACGGCAAAAAGGGCAATAAGAATCAGCAACGCCTCCAGAAGTCGGCGCCCGCTGCTTAACTTTGTCAATGTGACTTCTTTGTCTTCAGTGTATTCCTGGCTCAAAAAAGGCTCTCCAGGTTTCGGGCTTTTCCTGCCCGATGCTAAAACGGACAACAGCACCGGGTTACCCCGGCACTGTTGCTGTATGGATTAACAGGAGTGTAATCAAAATACGCCGATTTTGCACCTGTTCCGTATTAGCGCGTCTTAATAACCAGACGATTACTCTGTTTGACTTCTTCCATTACCACGTAAGTACGGGTGTCATTGACGCCAGGCAGACGCAGCAGGGTTTCCCCCAGCAGCTTACGGTAGGCTGACATGTCCGGCACACGTGTTTTCAACAGGTAGTCGAAATCGCCAGACACCAAATGACACTCTTGAATTTCTTCAAGTTTTTGTACTGCGGCGTTGAATTGTTCAAACACATCCGGAGCGCCACGATTCAGAGTAATCTCAACAAATACCAGAAGTGATGCATCCAGATAATGCGGGTTTAACAGCGCTGTATAGCCCTGAATGAAACCCTGTCTTTCCAGACGACGCACACGCTCAAGGCAGGGCGTCGGGGAAAGTCCCACTCGTTTAGAAAGCTCGACGTTAGAAATACGCCCATCCTTTTGCAGCTCATTAAGAATGTTACGATCAATACGGTCGAGATCTTTGCCAGGGCGCTTCTTGCTATCTACCATTATTATTGTCTCTCTGTATTCCTTCCCTACTCCTGCCTGACTCATCAAACATCATTGTCGAGAGTCGATGCCCATCACAATAGACCGAACCCAAGAGGATTAGCGGCGCGCAATGCCTGGGTCTATAGTGAGAAGACCGTTGCCTGACGGCAGCTATCGACATCACGAATGGCGTCTGTCCACACCATGCGTAGATTTCGCTAGCCCGGTAAACATGGTATTTATATGCATGATTATGCGGCACACACACAACACTGTTTTTTTCTTCCTCGAATGTTTTCGCAAAACAGCAGGTGATTGTCAAAGCAAAACATCGATTTTTAGTACAACATGCCAGTTATTCATTAGGCGTTAAGATGATTCATCATTTTATCACCTTATAACTGAGGGATTTTAAGTAGAATTCATTATGGCGTGACTGCAGATTTGTTCACTCATTGGCCTCGTCTATTCCACAAATTGTTAACAAAATCGCTATACCCTTTTTTTACGCCGTCAAATTCCCTACAATCCAGCCCATTGCCTGCCAACAACAATGAGGATCTCATGGGCACGACCAAACACAGTAAACTGCTTATCCTGGGTTCCGGCCCGGCGGGATATACCGCAGCGGTCTATGCTGCGCGCGCAAACCTGCAGCCGGTACTGATTACCGGTATGGAAAAAGGCGGTCAACTGACCACCACCACAGAAGTGGAAAACTGGCCGGGCGATCCGAATGATCTGACCGGACCACTGCTGATGGAACGTATGCACGAGCATGCGACTAAGTTTGAAACCGAGATCATCTTCGATCACATCAATAAAGTGGACCTGCAAAACCGTCCGTTCCGTCTGATCGGTGACAGTGCAGAGTACACCTGTGATGCGCTAATCATCGCTACCGGTGCGTCCGCTCGTTATCTCGGTCTGCCGTCAGAAGAGGCATTCAAAGGCCGTGGCGTTTCTGCCTGCGCTACCTGCGACGGTTTTTTCTATCGTAACCAGAAAGTCGCGGTTATCGGTGGCGGTAACACAGCCGTCGAAGAAGCGCTGTATCTGGCAAACATCGCCTCTGAAGTTCACCTGATTCACCGTCGTGACGGCTTCCGCGCGGAAAAAATTCTGATTAAGCGTCTGATGGACAAAGTGGAGAACGGCAACATCGTGCTGCACACCCACCGCACGCTGGAAGAAGTGACCGGCGATCAGATGGGCGTCACGGGTCTGCGCCTGCGTGATACGCAGAATGCGGACAACATTGAGTCGCTGGATGTCGCAGGGCTGTTTGTTGCCATCGGCCACAGCCCGAACACGGCGATTTTCGAAGGACAGCTTGAGCTGGAAAACGGCTACATTAAAGTGCAGTCCGGGAGTCACGGTAACGCGACTCAGACCAGCATCCCGGGCGTCTTTGCTGCGGGCGACGTGATGGACCACATTTACCGTCAGGCTATCACCTCCGCAGGCACCGGTTGTATGGCTGCGCTGGATGCTGAACGCTACCTCGACGGTTTAGCCGACGCGTGCAAATAGTTTTTACAAATCAGCAACAAAAGTAAATAAGGCGACTAT
>NZ_JBFWLF010000177.1:0-9629 GCF_050252275.1 Citrobacter sp.
TCCAGAACGGTCACAATGGTGGAAACTTTAGAACCGCCCACGATAGCGACCATCGGACGAGCCGGCTCTTTCAGCGCTTTACCCAGCGCATCCAGTTCTGCAGCCAGCAGCGGACCGGCACATGCGACGTCAGCAAATTTGCCGATACCGTGAGTGGAAGCCTGTGCACGGTGAGCCGTACCAAATGCGTCCATCACGAACACATCACACAGCGCAGCGTATTTTTTGGACAGCGCTTCGTCGTCTTTCTTCTCGCCTTTGTTGAAGCGAACGTTTTCCAGCACCACCAGTTCACCGGCAGCGACTTCAACGCCGTCGAGGTAATCTTTTACCAGGCGAACCGGGTTAGACAGTTTGTCTTTCAGGTAATTAACAACCGGCAGCAGAGAGAATTCTTCGTTGTACTCGCCTTCGGTAGGACGACCCAGGTGGGAAGTCACCATCACTTTAGCGCCTTGTTTCAGGGCCAGTTCGATGGTCGGCAGAGAAGCACGGATACGCGCATCGCTGGTCACTTTCCCTTCTTTAACTGGTACGTTCAGATCCGCACGGATAAAAACACGTTTACCAGCAAGATCCAAATCGGTCATCTTGATTACAGACATGGTGAATCCTCTCGTTGATTCTTGATAAAGTTTTGCAGACGCCCTTGCGCCCTACCTGAAACCTTTTGCAGCCATCGCTAACGTGGTGTCGAGCATTCTGTTAGCAAAGCCCCATTCATTGTCACACCAGACCAGTGTCTTAATAAGGTGCGCGCCACTGACCCGCGTTTGTGTACCATCAACAATGGCGCTATGCGGGTCGTGATTAAAATCGACGGAGACCAACGGTAATTCCGTATAGTCAACTATATCATGAAATGCACCTTGTGCCGCTTTTTGCAGCAACTGGTTGACTTCATTGGCTTTTACTGGCTTCATCACCGTAACGCTTAAGTCGATTGCCGTGACGTTTATCGTCGGTACCCGCACCGCAATCGCTTCAAAACGATCGTTAAACTGCGGGAAAATTCGGGTGATACCTGCCGCCAGTTTGGTATCGACCGGAATGATCGACTGACTCGCCGCGCGCGTCCGACGCAGGTCAGAATGGTACGCATCAATCACCTGCTGGTCGTGCATCGCGGAGTGAATGGTCGTCACCGTACCGGACTCTATGCCATAGGCATCATCCAATAATTTGATAATGGGAATAATACAATTCGTGGTACACGAA
The DNA here is from genome assembly GCF_050252275.1 of Citrobacter sp. Lineage (NCBI taxonomy): Bacteria > Pseudomonadati > Pseudomonadota > Gammaproteobacteria > Enterobacterales > Enterobacteriaceae > Citrobacter > Citrobacter sp. The sequence goes on from NZ_JBFWLF010000177.1 coordinate 1,219, forward strand.
GCATTGGAGACGATGCGGTGGTCCGCGCGCAGTTGATCCTGATTGACGCCAAATACCACGGTGGCGTCGAGATCGTTGCTGCCAGGATGTGAAAAGAGCACTTTCTTCGCGCCAGCGGCGATATGCGCCTCGCCGTGTTCGCGGTTCCCGTAGACGCCCGTACAGTCCAGTACGATATCAACGCCGAGCTCGCGCCACGGAAGCGCCTCAAGCGAAGACTCATGCAGAATGCGAATCGCGTCGTCGCCAACTATGAGCTGCTCACGCTCCTGGCGAACGTCCCATGCAAAACGTCCATGGCTGGTGTCATATTTCAACAAATGCGCCATGCCTGAAGCATCCGCCAGTTCATTGATTGCCACCACGGTGATTTCCGCCCGACGTCCGGATTCATATAAAGCACGAACCACATTACGTCCGATGCGACCGAAGCCATTAATCGCTACGCGTACGGTCATAGATCTCCTGCAAGGCTATCCCGATTCAGATGTGGCTGACAGAGTAATCCAGCGCATCGTTCAGGGAAACCTTACCTGTCGCAAACTGCGACTGATTGATTATTTGTCGAACATTTAATCGACTGAAACGCTTCAGCTAGAATAAGCGAAACGGGGAATAAAAGGAATGATTGTCCAGACGATTAAGCCAGCTATATGACCTGCATCACATTTTACCCGCTACGAACGGGGGTAATTATTCCAGTAAGCCGTAATAATCATCACGTCTTAGCTGGAATAATTTATCATCAGGCGAGACGGTATTCCCCAGTGGCATTCATCTCCAGTAGCAGACTGGCAGGACGACTCTCGCGCAGCACTCGCTCAACATTCGGTCCGTCTGTGCGTTCGTAAAACGCCTCGGCATCGGCTGGCGATAATCCTCCAGCCAGCTTGCGCCCCACCAGTCGCGCACGCAGGGCCTCCGCTGGCGCGCGAATAAACAGGGAAAAATCGCAGAACGCCGCCAGCGCCCGCCATCTCTCGTCATCCCGCAGCAGCCAGTTCCCTTCCACAATGACAATTGGCGCGCTCACCACAATCGCGTCTTCGACCGGATCGTGCTTTTGCCGATCATATTGCGGCCAGGTCCCTTCGCCTTCTCTAATCTGTCGCAGATTCTGCGCCAGTTTTTCAACGTCAAACGTCTCTGGTGCTCCTTTGTACGCACGCAGATGGTGCGTGTCCAGCCAGTCATTGTAATGATGGAAACCATCCATCGGGAGCGTCTGGATCGCCGGCAAAGAGGGTTCCTGACGAGAAAGCCACTCCCAGAACGTGGTCAGTGTGGATTTTCCGGTCCCGGGCGGCGCACTCAGAAACACAACGGTGCGTCGTCTGGCGTTCGCGGAATGGACGTTTGCCAGTCGCTGTAATAACGGCTTATGAACGTTCTCTATCTCATCATCATGATAATGGGCTTCAACCCGCAACCCGTTGACCATCAGTCCGATTTTCACGGTGTTAATTCCTTTAAAATTGACGTTACCGCCAGCGTCATTGCCGTCTTGACCATTCCGGAAAAACGCACCTCAGACCACGCCGCAAAGTCGGCAAATTTCATCGACTCCAGCGCACTATATAAGGTCGTATTGCGGGTAATACTGTTGACGTTGCTGATAAAATCCCAGGTGATGTCGTCGGCAAATCCCGGGATCTCATCCCGTTCGCTGACGTACTGATAAAACTGCGAAAAATGCGTAATATCGGCATAAAGCCATTTATCCATTTTTCCCAGCGCATAAATCAGGCGCAGCGCAACGTCAATATCATCAAGCGGCCCACTCTGGGCAAGTAACGGCTTCACTGCATATTCCACAATCTCTTCATCGTTATCGACAAATAGCGACGGCAGAAAGCGCTTAATGCCCTGTAGCAAAATGGAATGTGCCGTCGTCATAAACGAAAGTAAGTTATTTTGAGCATCCAGTTGCTCCAGCACATCGTCTTCTGTCAGCGTCGTCATTTGTTTCCCGATCAATCACCATGAATGCAGAGAGTCTATTATATTACACGTTCGATCCGCGCCGCCGATCAGTAAAGTTTGCGTACGCACCCCCTTTGCAACCTGTTGAATCCCATTCACAAGATCGCCGCCGGTCACTCCGGTCGCGCTGAAGAGGACGTCATGTCCCGCTACCAGTTCGTCGAGCGTATAGATCCGATTGACCTCGACGCCCATTTCCGCACAGCGCTGGCGCTCCTGGGCAGAGATAACACGATGCTCTTCGGTGTCGCCTTTCGCTTCACAAAAATCGATCAGCTCGGCCTGCATATCCCCCCCCAACGCTTTCACCGCACAGGCGGAAATCACGCCTTCTGGTGCACCGCCAATGGTATACATCAGGTCATAAGGGTTATCCTGCAAACAGGCCAGAACACTGGCAGCCACATCACCATCAGGCAGGGCAAAGACTTTCACCCCCAACTGCGTGGCTTCGGCAATCGCTGGCTGAAGCCGCGGTTTATCCAGCGTGGCCATGCGCAGTCGGTCCAGCGGTTTGCCCAGCGCTTTCGCCACCTGACGCAGATTATCCGCCAGGGGCCGCGCCAGGTTAATCACCCCTTTCGCCTGCCGGTTAACAACCAGCTTTTTCATGTACATATCAGGGGCATGTAACAAGCTTCCCCGCGGCGCAAACGCCATCACCGCCAGCGCATTGCTCTGCCCCATCGCAACCATCCGGGTGCCTTCAATAGGATCGACCGCGATATCAACCTCTGGCCCGCTGCCGCTGCCAACCTCTTCGCCAATCCACAGCATCGGCGCGTGATCAATCTCGCCCTCACCAATGACGATGCGCCCGCGAATAGCGATGTCATTCAAGGCCGTGCGCATCGCACTCACTGCCAGTCCATCTATTTTGTTCTTATCGCCGCAGCCGGTTTGCGGCCAGGCAGCCAGCGCTGCCTGCTCCGTGATGCGAAACAGCGGCCATGCCAACGACTTCATGCCGCCGCCTCCCCGATATCCACGCCAAACTGCACCAGCAGATACTTTTCTGCTTTCTCATTCCAGATTCCGTGTGTCTCCTCCACAAGACGCGCCAGTTCTCTGAATAACGGATCGGTTTTGCCTTTCTCAGCGAAATCAGCAATTGCCGTCAGCGGCATCGTCACACCGTTATAGATAAGCTTCTTGCCGCCTGGAATATCCGGCAAATTCAGAACGGTATCGGGCACTGCATCGAGACCACCAATATGGGTCACCATAAACGATGGCTGAAGCTGGCCCGTCGCACTCAGTGCAATCGCCTCTTTCATGTCCTCAGTGGAACCGCCAGAGGTTCCGACTACGTGAGTACTGTTGTAATGCACGTTGTAGAAATTAAACGGCACCTTGAAACGACTATCCGTCGGACCGGCAAAGAAGTTCAGACAGCCATCTTCTGCCAGAAGATCGTCAGCCATCTCCACGACGGCTGGCACGGCGGCATAGACAAAAACGTCATCGAACCCGGCACCGCCCGTTAATTCGCGCAGTTGCGTCGCGGGGTCGGCCATACCGGACGAATTCACATAGGTGAGTTCGATTCCCTTGCGTGCGGCCAGTTCGACTGGCAGGAGTTTTTTAGCCTGCTCCAGACGCGTTTCATCAATATCCACCACCACCACGCGTGCCGGTTGGATCCCGCCGTTAATGGCATAATCAATCGCACCGATCCCCATTGGCCCGGCGCAGGCTAAAAGCGCAATATTGCCGCCGGGCTTAATCCCCATTCGGTGCTCATACACATAAGGCGTCGTATGATAATTCGCTTTATAGGCACCAATGATGCAACACATCGGTTCCGCCAGCGAGGCGGCCGCAAAATAAGAACCGTGGTATGGCAATACGCATCCCAGATTTATCGCAATTTCAGGGATAATCATATACGTGGCATTACCACCGAAATATTCGTAGCTGTATCCCGCGGAATAGCCGCTCGGCAATCCCATTGCGGGTTGTAAAACAAAACGTTGCCCTTTTTTATATTTCCCGGTTAAATTTTTACCTACTTCAACAATGATCCCGGCACATTCGTGACCGGTAATCACCGGATGATTTTCCAGATCATCAGGAACACGTTTATGTTCACTGGCTAATGTCGCGGCCTTCCAGGTAGATAAACATACGCTGTCGGAAATCACGCTGACTAACAGTTCATTATCCGTAATTTCAGGTAATTCAAACTCACGGATACGCACATCTTGTTTGCCATATATTGCAGCCACTTTCGTTTTCATATTAACTCCAGGAACCAGAAATGCTAATTCGACGTTAAGTGATTAAATAAATCGTCAAGCAGCGGGTCGCCAATATAATTTTTTATCAACACCAGAGGCTTATGACTGACTCGTTTAACGCGGCCCTCAAGACTGGCGTGCGTCACGATAATATCGGCATCGTCAGGGACATTTTCGATGGCGTAATGTTTGACATCGATAGACAACCCGGCTTTTTCCAGGCGCTTACGAAACGTCGTCGCCCCCATCGCACTGGACCCCATTCCCGCATCACACACAAAGGCGATACGTTTGACATGGCGATATGAAAAACTGCCTTCCTGCTTCATGGCTTTGACAGCTTTGGCGGAATCACTGAACGTCTCTTCACTCTCGGCCAGACCATTTCTTTCCATTTTCAGGATCAATGAGGTGATGATAAAAGTCACTACGGTTCCCGCCGTGACGCCCGCAATCGTGGCCAGGAAAGAGCCTTTTGGCGTCAATGCCAGGTAAGCGAAAATCGACCCTGGGCTCGGACCCGCAACCAGGCCACCGCCTAACAGGTTAAACACCCATGTTCCGCTCATTCCCCCGGCAATCATGCCCACCAGGGTCAGTGGCTTCATCAGCACGTACGGGAAGTAGAGTTCGTGAATGCCGCCCAGAAAATGGATAATCATGGCGCCGGGAGCAGATTTCTTCGCCATCCCTTTACCAAAGAAGGTAAACGCCAGCAGTAAACCTAAACCGGGACCAGGGTTTGAGGCCACCATGAAAAAGATGGATTTTCCTGTCTCCGAGGCTTGCTGCATTCCCAGCGGATAATAGACCCCCTGATCGATGGCATTATTCAGAAAGAGGATTTTCGCGGGTTCATTAATTAATGAAAGCAGCGGTAGATAGCCTGCATGTACCAGTGATTCAATACACTCTTTCACAAAGTTATTGGCAATGAGGACTGCCGGGCCAATGACTTCAAACCCCAGCAGGCACAACATCATTCCGGCAATGCCTAAAGAGAAGTTATTAATAACCATCTCAAAGCCCGCGGGAATACGCTGGTCCAGCAGTCGGTCAATGTATTTAATCACCAGACCACCCAGTGGCCCCATAATCATGGAACCGAGGAACATCGGGATATCTGCACCAATAATCACGCCGATGGTACCGATCCCCCCCATCACCGCCCCGCGCTTCCCACCCACCAGATGTCCTCCGGTGGAGCCAATCATGACGGGTAATAAATAGGTAATCATCGGACCGACTATTTTGGCGAAATGCTCATTGGGCATCCACCCTGTCGGAATAAATAATGCAGTAATAAAACCCCAGGCAATAAAAGCACCGATATTAGGGATGACCATTGCAGTCAAAAATCCCCCAAAAGCCTGGACCTTTGCACGAGCAGACTTGTGTTCCATGATAATATCCTGTCGAGGAGAAAATGATTATGCGCGGGCGATAATATCCGCCAGCTGTTTTTCTGATTTAGCAGCAAATAATGCTGCGAGGTTTTCCTCTTCACATAATAGTTCGCTTAAAGCCTGGATAGCGCCGATATGTGAATCGGCATTTGCCGCTGATAACCCAATAAGTAATTTTACGGGTTCGTCATCGTCGGCAAATTGTACTTCCTGTTTAAGTAGCGTTAATGACATGCCTGTTTTTAGCGCGCCGCATTCCGGACGAGCATGAGGCATCGCCACACCGGGAGCCAGAATATAATAAGGACCATTGTTGATCGTCGAATCTTTTATAGCCTGGATATAATTGGCATTCACATAATGATTTGCCAGCAACGATGCCATGGAAAAATCAATAGCTTCCTGCCAGTTCTTTGCCACCGCTTTTATTGAAATAGAAGCTTCCGGAAAATAGTCAATCAACCGCATAAATTGTCCTTATTTTATTTTTAGGGTACAGCGTCTCGCTAAAAACAAAATACGCGTGCGGCAAAATGAAAGCAATCGAGGGGAAAACAGAGACAGGGAAAAGGGGGAATAATTTAAATCATTAAAAAACAATCAACTACAAATATAAATAAAAATAGCAAGAGCAATTATGTGACTCGCATTACAATTTTGGTAATCCACGAAATATCATTTTTGTGAAGCAGATCGACAACAACCCCTTGCCTGAGTGAAAATAAATACCGTCCCAGATGATAACGGGCCGCCGAAGCGACCCGTTAGAGACTGTTGTAATGATGATTACAGCAGTGCTTTTGCTTTCGCGACAACGTTGTCGACGGTGAAGCCGAACTCTTCGAACAGCAGCTCTGCCGGAGCAGATTCACCGAAGGTGGTCATGCCGACGATCGCGCCGTTCAGACCCACGTACTTGAACCAGTAGTCAGCGATACCGGCTTCCACTGCCACGCGAGCGGTAACCGCTTTCGGCAGTACGGATTCACGGTAAGCCGCATCCTGCTTGTCGAACGCGTCAGTAGATGGCATGGAGACCACGCGCGCTTTCACGCCTTCTGCGGTCAGTTTGTCCCATGCGGCAACCGCCAGCTCAACTTCAGAACCGGTCGCGATGAAGATAAGCTCAGGCTGGCCTGCGCAATCTTTCAATACGTAGCCACCGCGCGCGATGTTCGCCAGTTGCTCTTCAGTACGTTCCTGCTGTGCCAGGTTCTGACGGGAGAGGATCAGCGCGGTCGGGCCGTCCTGACGCTCAACGCCGTACTTCCACGCCACGGCGGATTCAACCTGGTCACACGGACGCCAGGTGCTCATGTTCGGCGTGACGCGCAGAGAAGCCACCTGCTCTACCGGCTGGTGAGTCGGGCCATCTTCGCCCAGACCGATGGAGTCGTGGGTGTAAACCATCACCTGACGCTGTTTCATCAGCGCAGCCATGCGTACCGCGTTACGGGCATATTCCACGAACATCAGGAAGGTGGAGGTGTACGGCAGGAAACCACCGTGCAGGGAGATACCGTTGGCAATCGCGGTCATACCGAATTCGCGTACGCCGTAATGGATATAGTTACCGGCAGCATCTTCGTTGATCGCTTTAGAACCCGACCACAGCGTCAGGTTAGACGGCGCCAGGTCAGCAGAGCCGCCGAGGAATTCTGGCAGCAACGGACCAAAGGCTTCGATTGCATTCTGAGACGCTTTACGGCTGGCGATTTTCGCCGGGTTCGCCTGCAGCTTAGCGATAAATTCGTTCGCTTTCGCGTCGAAGTCAGACGGCATTTCGCCTTTCATACGACGGGTGAACTCTGCGGCTTCCTGCGGGAAGGCTTTCGCGTAGGCGGTAAATTTCTCGTTCCAGGCAGACTCTTTCGCCTGACCGGCTTCTTTCGCATCCCACTGCGCGTAGATTTCAGACGGGATTTCGAACGGCGCGTATTTCCAGCCCAGCTGTTCGCGGGTCAGTGCGATTTCTGCATCGCCCAGCGGCGCACCGTGGGAGTCGTGGGTACCCGCTTTGTTCGGGGAACCGAAACCGATGATGGTTTTGCACATCAGCAGGGACGGTTTGTCAGTGACGGCACGTGCTTCTTCGACTGCACGTTTGATCGCGTCAGCATCGTGACCATCTACGCCGCGCACAACGTGCCAGCCATAGGCTTCAAAACGTTTAGCGGTGTCGTCAGTGAACCAGCCTTCAACGTGACCGTCGATAGAGATACCGTTGTCATCGTAGAACGCAACCAGTTTGCCCAGCTTCAGCGTACCGGCCAGAGAGCATACCTCGTGAGAGATACCTTCCATCATGCAGCCGTCGCCCATGAACGCATAGGTGTAGTGATCAACGATGTCATGGCCCGGACGGTTAAACTGCGCAGCCAGTGTTTTTTCAGCGATAGCCATACCGACCGCGTTCGCAATACCCTGACCCAGCGGACCGGTAGTGGTTTCCACACCGGCGGTGTAACCCACTTCCGGGTGGCCCGGAGTTTTGGAATGCAGCTGACGGAAATTCTGCAGCTCAGACATCGGCAGATCGTAACCGGTGAGGTGCAGCAGGCTGTAAATCAACATGGAGCCGTGGCCGTTAGACAGTACGAAACGGTCACGATCGGCCCAGGACGGGTTGCTCGGGTTGTGGTTCAGGAAATCACGCCACAGGACTTCGGCAATGTCAGCCATACCCATCGGGGCACCCGGATGACCGGATTTGGCTTTCTGTACTGCGTCCATGCTCAGCGCACGAATAGCATTGGCAAGCTCTTTACGTGAGGACATTTTG
>NZ_JBFWLF010000178.1:0-9478 GCF_050252275.1 Citrobacter sp.
ACCACCTGTTTGCTACCACCGATCTGGAAAAGAGCTATCGCATTAACCTTAATATGATCGGTCTTGACGGGCGTCCGGCGGTGAAAAACCTGCTGGAGATCCTCACCGAATGGCTGGCGTTCCGTCGCGATACCGTGCGTCGTCGCCTGAACTATCGCCTCGAGAAAGTCCTCAAACGCCTGCATATCCTGGAAGGTTTGCTGGTGGCGTTTCTCAATATTGACGAAGTCATTGAGATCATCCGTACGGAAGATGAGCCGAAACCCGCGCTGATGTCGCGTTTTGGTATTACCGAAACGCAGGCCGAAGCGATCCTCGAACTGAAATTGCGTCATCTCGCCAAACTGGAAGAGATGAAGATTCGCGGTGAGCAGGATGAACTGGCGAAAGAACGCGATCAGCTACAGGCGATCCTCGCGTCTGAACGCAAAATGAATACCCTGCTGAAGAAAGAACTTCAGGCCGATGCCGACGCCTATGGTGACGATCGTCGTTCACCGCTTCGCGAGCGCGAAGAAGCGAAAGCAATGAGCGAACACGACATGCTGCCGTCTGAGCCTGTGACGATCGTGTTGTCGCAGATGGGCTGGGTGCGTAGCGCCAAAGGTCATGACATCGACGCACAGGGACTGAACTACAAAGCGGGCGACAGCTTTAAATCCGCTGTGAAAGGGAAGAGCAACCAGCCAGTGGTGTTTATCGATACCACCGGACGTAGTTACGCCATTGATCCGATCACGCTGCCGTCGGCGCGCGGTCAGGGCGAACCGTTGACCGGCAAACTGACGCTGCCGCCAGGCGCGACCGTTGAGCACATGCTGATGGAAGGCGATGAGCAGAAACTGCTGATGGCATCCGATGCGGGTTACGGTTTTGTCTGTACGTTCAACGATCTGGTGGCGCGCAACCGTGCCGGTAAGACACTCATCACGCTGCCGGAAAACGCCCGCGTGATGCCGCCGGTGGTGATTGAAGATGAAACGGATATGCTGCTGGCGATAACGACGGCCGGACGTATGCTGATGTTCCCGGTCAGCGATCTGCCGCAGTTGTCGAAAGGCAAAGGGAATAAGATCATCAACATTCCGTCTGCGGATGCGGCGCGTGGTGACGATGCGCTGGCGCTGCTGTATGTTCTGCCGCCGCAAAGTACGCTGACGATTCACGTCGGGAAACGCAAAATCAAGCTGCGCCCTGAGGAATTGCAGAAAGTGACCGGCGAGCGCGGCCGTCGCGGGACGTTGATGCGCGGTTTGCAACGCATCGATCGCATCGACATTGATTCGCCGCGTCGTGCCAGCAGTGGCGACAGCGAAGAGTAAAATGCTGTTAAACGCCTGAAGGCATAAGTAGGCCTGATAAGAGGCAACGCGCCGCCATCAGGCAACACTATCGTGCCGGATGGCGGCGTTAATACCTTATCCGGCCTGCGGTTGTAACGATACCGCCAGGCCGGATGACAGTAAAATTTCCCGTAAAACCGTTGTTTATTCGTGAGTCGCGATTAACAATACAGTTTTCCAGAGAGCCACATTAACAATACCCTAACCTGATAGCAGGTGACGTAGAATCCCGGGCTCTTAGGCCTTCAGAGGTTGTTATGCTATTTATTTTTCGACTTATTATTACCGTTATCTATTCCATTCTGGTTTGTGTTTTCGGTTCTCTTTACTGCCTGCTCAGCCCGCGTAACCCAAAACACGTCGCGACCTTCGGGCATATGTTTGGTCGCCTGGCACCGTTGTTCGGCCTGAAGGTAGAGTGCCGTAAACCCGCGGATGCGGAAAGCTACGGCAACGCTATCTATATCGCTAACCATCAGAATAACTACGATATGGTGACCGCCGCGAATATCGTGCAGCCGCCAACCGTGACCGTCGGGAAGAAGAGCCTGTTGTGGATCCCGTTTTTTGGTCAGCTTTACTGGCTGACAGGGAACCTGCTGATCGACCGTAATAACCGCGCAAAAGCGCACGGCACGATTGCTGAAGTGGTGAATCATTTTAAAAAGCGTCGTATCTCCATCTGGATGTTTCCGGAAGGCACCCGCAGCCGGGGTCGTGGCCTGCTGCCGTTTAAAACCGGGGCGTTTCATGCCGCGATTGCGGCTGGCGTCCCGATTATTCCGGTGTGCGTTTCCAATACCTCGAATAAAATTAATCTGAATCGCCTGAAGAATGGTCTGGTGATTGTGGAGATGCTGCCGCCGGTGGATATCAGTCAGTATGGCAAAGATCAGGTTCGTGAACTGGCCGCGCACTGCCGCTCGTTGATGGAACAAAAGATCGCTGAACTGGATAAAGAAGTCGCCGAGCGCGAAGCCGCCGGAAAAGTGTGATTCAGCGATAAATGCTTACTCATTCGTGCTGCAAGCCAACGCGCATGCAGCCTGGAGTATGACGAGTTTTTGCAGGAAACGAGTTCCTGCCCGTAATTTAGCCAGTTTTACATGGAGCTTATATGTCACTCAGTCGGCGTCAGTTCATTCAGGCATCGGGGATCGCGCTGTGCGCAGGTGCCGTTCCGCTGAGGGCCCATGCTGCCGGTCAGCAACAGCCGCTGCCCGTTCCGCCGCTACTGGAGTCCCGCCGGGGCCAGCCGCTGTTTATGACGCTGCAGCGTTCGCACTGGTCCTTTACCCAGGGCACGCGAGCGCCGGTCTGGGGGATTAACGGGCGTTATCTCGGGCCGACGATCCGCGTCTGGAAAGGGGATGACGTTAAGCTGATCTACAGTAACCGTCTGGCAGAAAACGTCTCGATGACTATCGCCGGTCTCCAGGTGCCGGGTCCGCTGATGGGCGGTCCGGCGCGCATGATGTCGCCAAACGCGGACTGGGCGCCGGTACTGCCCATCCGTCAGAACGCCGCCACGCTGTGGTACCACGCCAATACGCCGAACCGTACCGCGCAGCAGGTTTATAATGGCCTGGCCGGGATGTGGCTGGTTGAAGATGAGGTCAGTAAATCGCTGCCGATCCCCAACCATTACGGTGTCGATGACTTCCCGATTATTATTCAGGACAAGCGGCTGGATAACTTCGGCACGCCGGAATACAGCGAGCCTGGCAGCGGCGGTTTTGTCGGCGATACGCTGTTGGTCAACGGCGTCCAAAGCCCTTACGTGGAAGTGTCCCGCGGCTGGGTGCGTCTGCGTTTGCTGAACGCCTCTAACTCCCGTCGTTATCAGTTGCAGATGAGCGACGGTCGCGCGCTGCATGTTATCTCCGGCGACCAGGGCTTTTTGCCGGCACCGGTGTCGGTAAAACAGTTGTCGCTGGCACCCGGCGAGCGCCGCGAAATTCTGGTTGATATGACCAATGGCGATGAAGTGTCGATTACCTGTGGTGAGGCAGCGAGCATTGTCGACCGGATCCGGGGGTTCTTTGAACCGTCGAGCATTCTGGTGTCCACGCTGGTGTTAACGCTGCGCCCAACCGGTCTGTTGCCACTGGTGACCGACAGCCTGCCGATGCGTCTGCTGCCGACCGAGATCATGAGCGGTACGCCAATTCGCAGTCGCGACATCAGTCTGGGCGACGATCCAGGCATCAACGGCCAGTTATGGGACGTCAACCGCATTGATATCACTGCGCAGCAGGGTTCCTGGGAGCGCTGGACGGTGCGGGCCGATATGCCGCAGTCATTCCACATTGAAGGGGTGTCGTTCCTCGTGCGTAACGTCAACGGCGCGATGCCATTCCCGGAAGATCGTGGCTGGAAAGATACCGTCTGGGTGGATGGGCAGGTAGAGCTGCTGGTTTACTATGGACAGCCGTCCTGGGCGCATTTCCCGTTTTACTTCCACAGCCAGACGCTGGAAATGGCGGACCGTGGTTCCATCGGTCAGATTCTGGTGAATCCGGCGGCGTAATCCTCCTCTCTCTCGCGACGATGCGAGAGAGATTATCCTTCGATTTCTCATTCGTTCCGGCATATAATCGCCGGCCTTTGATTATTTTTTTACCATTTTTGGAAGCACTATGAGCGCAATATCCCTGATCCAGCCAGACAGAGATCTCTTCTCCTGGCCTCAGTACTGGGCGGCCTGTTTTGGTCCCGCTCCTTTTTTGCCGATGTCACGCGACGAAATGGATCAACTTGGCTGGGATAGCTGCGACATTATTCTGGTAACCGGCGACGCCTATGTCGATCACCCGAGTTTCGGTATGGCGATTTGTGGTCGAATGCTGGAAGCACAGGGCTTCCGTGTCGGCATCATTGCGCAGCCGGACTGGAACAGCAAAGACGACTTTATGCGTCTGGGCAAACCGAACCTATTCTTTGGCGTAACCGCTGGCAACATGGACTCTATGATCAACCGCTACACCGCCGATCGCCGCCTGCGCCATGACGATGCCTACACGCCGGATAACGTCGCGGGCAAGCGCCCGGACCGCGCCACGCTGGTCTATACCCAGCGCTGTAAAGAGGCGTGGAAAGATGTGCCGGTGATCCTCGGTGGTATTGAGGCGAGCCTGCGCCGTACCGCGCATTACGATTACTGGTCTGATACCGTGCGCCGTTCCGTGCTGGTGGATTCTAAAGCCGATATGCTGATGTTTGGCAACGGCGAGCGTCCGCTGGTGGAAGTGGCGCACCGACTGGCGATGGGTGAAACCATCGATCAGATCCGCGATGTGCGTAACACGGCGATTATGGTGAAAGAAGCGCTGCCTGGCTGGAGCGGCGTCGATTCCACGCGTCTGGATACGCCGGGGAAAATCGATCCGATCCCGCATCCGTATGGTGAAGATTTGCCGTGCGCCGACAACAAACCGGTTGCCCCGAAAAAGCAGGAAGCGAAAGCCATTACCGTGCAGCCCGCGCGTCCGAAACCGTGGGAAAAAACCTACGTTCTGCTGCCGTCCTTTGAAAAAGTGAAGGGCGACAAAGTGCTGTATGCGCACGCTTCGCGGATCCTGCACCATGAAACCAACCCAGGCTGTGCGCGTGCGCTGATGCAAAAGCATGGCGATCGCTACATCTGGATCAACCCGCCGGCGATCCCACTCTCTACTGAAGAGATGGACAGCGTTTTTGCCCTACCGTATAAGCGCGTGCCACACCCGGCATACGGTAACAGCCGCATCCCGGCCTACGAGATGATCCGTTTCTCGATCAACATCATGCGCGGCTGTTTCGGTGGTTGCTCGTTCTGTTCGATCACCGAACACGAAGGACGCATTATTCAGAGCCGTTCTGAAGATTCAATCATCAATGAGATTGAAGCGATCCGCGATACCGTGCCGGGTTTTACCGGCGTGATCTCCGATCTCGGCGGACCGACGGCCAACATGTATATGCTGCGCTGTAAGTCACCGCGCGCAGAACAGACCTGTCGTCGTCTGTCGTGTGTTTATCCGGATATCTGTCCGCATATGGATACCAACCACGAGCCGACGATTAACCTCTATCGCCGTGCGCGCGATCTGAAAGGCATCAAGAAGATCCTGATCGCCTCCGGCGTGCGTTACGACATCGCAGTGGAAGATCCGCGCTATATCAAAGAGCTGGCGAGCCACCACGTCGGCGGTTATCTGAAGATTGCGCCGGAACATACCGAAGAAGGGCCGTTGTCGAAGATGATGAAGCCGGGTATGGGCAGCTATGACCGCTTCAAACAACTGTTCGATCTCTACTCGAAGCAGGCCGGGAAAGAGCAGTATCTGATCCCGTACTTCATCTCCGCGCATCCGGGAACGCGTGACGAGGATATGGTGAATCTGGCGCTGTGGTTGAAGAAACATCGCTTCCGTCTCGATCAGGTGCAGAACTTCTATCCGTCGCCGCTGGCCAACTCGACCACTATGTATTACACCGGCAAAAACCCGCTGGGTAAGATTGGCTATAAGAGTGAAGATGTGGTGGTGCCGAAGGGAGATAAGCAGCGTCGTCTGCATAAAGCGCTGCTGCGTTACCACGATCCGGCTAACTGGCCTATGATCCGTCAGGCGCTGGAAGAGATGGGTAAAAAGCATCTGATTGGCGGACGCCGTGAGTGCCTGGTACCGGCGCCAACGCTGGAAGAGATGCGCGAAGCGCGCCGTCAGAACCGTAACACCCGTCCGGCGCTGACCAAGCATACGTCGGTGGCGCATCAGCGTCAGACGCCAGCCGCCAATAAAAAGCGGGGTAAAGTGGCCGGGCGATAAATCAACCTTCCCGGTATACCGGGTGGATGTGATGGTAAGCATGAGGGCTGCACTGGCAGCCCTTTTTTATTGCTTAATACAGTCCTAACACCTTCCACCACGCAAGCCCGACGGTCAAAAAGACGGCCTGATTAAACAGGCTGATGACAAAACCCGTTCGCCACCAGACCCCCGTAGGGACATACCCAGCGCCAAACAAAATCGGCCCGCGAGCGTGAGTGTACTGCGTCAGAGAGCAATACAGACTGCTGGTGAAGGCCAGCATCAGCGCCATGGGCGCTGCCGGAATATTCAGGTGTAGCCCGACGCCGAGAAACACGGCATACAGTGCGGCGATCTGCGCATTGCCGCTGGCAAAGAAGTAATGGGTATAGAAATACGCTGCGTTCAGTAACAACAACACGATAACCCAGCTGGTGCCGTGCATGGTACTGCCGATGCTGTCGCCAATGAGATTGCCGAACCAGGTGGTGAAGCCCAGTTTTTTCAACTGATTCGCCATCATCAACAGTGCGGCAAACCAGATGAGCGTGTCCCACGCACCTTTTTCGCTCTTAACATCTTCCCAGCTCAGCACGCCGCTGAGCAGCAGGATGGAAAGGCCCACGAACGACGCCGTGGTTGCATCAACGCCCAGCACATCGCCAAAAATCCACAGGATCAGCAATATGCCGACAGTGCCCAGCATCAGCCACTCACCACGCGACATCGGCCCCATTTGCGCCAGCTCGTTACGCGCCAGCGCCGGGGCGTCGGGCGTGTGTTTGATTTCCGGGCGGGTCAGCCAGTACACCAGCACCGGCACGATCAGCAGCGATACCAGGCACGGCAGTAGTGCTGCCATAAACCAACTTCCCCAGGTCAGCGTCACACCAGCGTTAGCCGCCAGTTTTACCGCCAGCAGATTTCCGGTATAGCCGGTCATAAACAGCGCGGCAGTGACGTCGTTGACGTTACCGATACAGGTAATCAGGAACGTCCCGATTTTACTGCGTGACTCATCTTCCGGGCGTGAATCGAAATTGCGTGCCAGCGAGTCGGCAATCGGATAGATGACGCCACCGCAACGTGCGGTATTGCTGGGCATGGCGGGCGAGAGAATCAGGTCGGCAAAGGCCAGACCATAGGCAAGCCCCAGCGTTCTTTTTCCTAACAGACGGATCATCTGTAAGGCGATCCGTCGTCCCAGCCCGGTTTTAATAAAGCCACGGGCGATCATAAACGCCACGACGATAAGCCAGATCAGCGAGCTGTTTAATTCACTCAGGGCTGTTGTGATAGCCCCACTGGCGGTTTTATCCCCTGCGGCGTAAGCGAGGGCAAAAACCGTAATGCCGATAATACCTACCGCGCCGATCGGCAAGACCTTTGCGACAATCGAGGCAATGGTGGCAACGAAGATAATAGCCGAATGCCAGGCTGGCGCACTTAACCCTGTTGGTGGGGTCAGTTGCCAGAGTATGGCGGCAATCATAAGAATGAGAATTAATGGGAGCCATTTAACTCCCTGAGGTTTGTTTTCCGCCACGACATTGACACCTATAAATATATAATATGGATTGATGATATTTATAATAACCATTGATAATTAAAAGGTTATCTGGAGGTTATGCTGCACTGGGATGTGCGGAAAATACACAGATAACCTGGCGTCAATTGTTTCTTAATGTGTCAAAGAAAAAGCCCGGCAGAAAACCGGGCTTGAAAGGAGAGAGTTAGCCGCCGAACTGATCCGGATCGGGGCCCAGGCGCTTGCCCTGATCGAGCTTCGCAATCTCACCGAGCTCGTCTTTGTCGAGACGGAAATCCCAGACGTCGAAGTTCTCGGCGATACGCGATGGCGTGACGGATTTCGGGATCACGACCAGACCGTTATCCAGATGCCAGCGAATGACAATCTGCGCCGGCGTTTTACCGTATTTATCCGCCAGGTCACGAATGATTTTTTGATCGAAAACGCCTTCACCGCCCTGTGCCAGCGGACTCCAGGATTCCGTCTGGATTTTGTGCGTCGCATTCCACGCGTGTAGCTGGCGCTGTTGCATCAGTGGATGCAGTTCGATCTGGTTAATCACCGGCGTAACGCCCGTTTCGTCAATCAGGCGCTGGAGGTGGTTGACCTGGAAATTACACACACCGATGCTCTTAATCAGCCCCTCTTTTTGCAGATCGATCATGCCTTGCCAGGCGGAAACATAGTGATCGATTGCCGGAACCGGCCAGTGCATCAGATACAGGTCGAGATAATCTAACTGGAGTTTTTCCAGACTCTCCATCAACGCGTCGCGGGGGCGTTTCTGATCGTCATTCCACAGCTTGGTGGTGATGAACAACTCATCGCGGGGGAGACCTGCGCTGGCTAACGCTTTGCCGACGCCGTCTTCATTTTTGTAGGCGGCGGCGGTATCTATGGACCGATCGCCGACTTCCAGTGCTTTATGAATGGCGGAGACGACCTCGTCGTTACCGGCTTTCCATACGCCTAACCCCAGTTGGGGCATTACATTGCCATCCTGAAGCTTAATTACGGTTTGGTTTGCCATTTTTCCTCCTTCATGTGCTCATCACCGGAGGGGGACTCCGGTGATGTAAGGTGACTTAAGTCTGGACGAAATGCCCAAAAACGAAAGTCAGAGGTGAAAAAAGCTTAGCGCGCTGCCTCGTAAATGCGGCGGCTGACATCCAGGGTAATGTCTTTATGCTCACCCAGTTGCGTCATGCCGTGCTCTTCCAGTTTCGCCAGCAGAGCCGGGATTGAACTGCCGTCAAGGCCATAGCCAGACAGGCGAGTCGGGACGCCCAGTTGCTCGAAGAAATTACGGGTGGCTGCAATCGCGGCATCGATACGCTCATCTTCAGAACCGTCGGTGATGTTCCACACGCGCTCTGCATATTGCAGCAGTTTTTCGCGTTTGGTATCGCGTTTTTCATTCCACAGTGCGGGCAGAACGACCGCCAGCGTCTGAGCGTGATCCAGACCGTGCATCGCCGTCAGTTCATGGCCCAGCATATGGGTTGCCCAGTCCTGCGGCACGCCTGCGCCAATCAGGCCGTTCAGCGCCTGGGTGGCTGCCCACATAACGTTCGCACGTACATCGTAGTTTTCCGGGTCTTTAAGCGCTTTCGGGCCATCTTCCACCAGCGTCAGCAGAATGCCCTCCGCGAAGCGATCCTGAATTTTGGCATCAACCGGATACGTGACGTACTGTTCAACGGTATGCACAAACGCATCAACCACACCGTTCGCCACCTGACGCGGTGGCAGGGTGTAGGTATAAACCGGATCCAGTACCGCAAAGACTGGCTGCACATGGGCAGAATGGA
>NZ_JBFWLF010000179.1:0-9467 GCF_050252275.1 Citrobacter sp.
CGGTGTTCCTCGGTGACTGGTCGCCGGACTCAGCGGGCGATTACGCCTCCGGGACTAACCACGTGCAGCCGACCTACGGCTATACCGCCACCTGTTCCAGCCTCGGGCTGGCGGATTTCCAGAAGCGCATGACGGTTCAGGAACTGTCGAAAGCGGGTTTCTCCGCGCTGGCTTCAACCATCGAGACACTGGCGGCGGCGGAACGCCTGACCGCTCACAAAAATGCCGTCACTTTGCGTGTTAACGCCCTGAAGGAGCAAGCATGAGCACTGAAAACACGTTCAGCGTCACCGACTTAGCCCGTGAAAACGTCCGCAATCTGACGCCGTATCAATCTGCTCGTCGTCTGGGCGGCAACGGCGACGTCTGGCTCAATGCCAACGAATTCCCGACAGCGGTTGAATATCAACTCACCCGGCAAACGTTGAACCGTTACCCGGAATGCCAGCCGAAAGCGGTGATTGAAAATTATGCGCAGTACGCCGGAGTTAAACCGGAGCAGGTACTGGTCAGTCGTGGCGCAGATGAAGGCATTGAGCTGCTTATTCGCGCCTTTTGCGAACCGAGGAAAGACGCGATTCTCTTCTGCCCGCCCACCTATGGGATGTATAGCGTCAGCGCCGAAACCATTGGCGTCGAATGCCGTACCGTACCGGCGCTCGCCGACTGGCAACTGGATATGCAGGCCATTTCTGACAATCTGAATGGCGTGAAGGTGGTTTACGTGTGCAGTCCCAATAACCCCACCGGACAACTGATTAACCCGCAGGATCTGCGCACGCTGCTGGAACTGACGCGTGGCAAAGCCATTGTGGTCGCCGACGAGGCCTATATCGAGTTTTGCCCGCAGGCAACGCTGGCGGGTTGGCTTTCTGAGTATCCTAACCTCGTCATTCTGCGCACGCTGTCCAAGGCGTTTGCCCTCGCTGGTCTGCGCTGCGGCTTTACGCTGGCGAATGAGGAGGTGATTAACCTGTTGTTGAAAGTGATCGCGCCCTACCCGCTTTCTACCCCTGTTGCCGACATTGCCGAACAAGCGCTGAGCCCGCAAGGCGTCAATGCTATGCGCGAACGCGTGGCGCAGATCCTGCTTGAGCGTCAGCACCTGGTGAAGGCGCTTAAAGAGATTGCCTGCGTTGAACAGGTTTTTGACTCCGAAACCAACTACATTCTGGCGCGCTTTACCGCCTCCAGTAGCGTATTTAAATCTTTGTGGGATCAGGGCATTATCTTACGAGACCAGAACAAGCAACCTTCTTTAAGCGGCTGTCTGCGTATTACTGTTGGTACCCGTGAAGAAAGCCAGCGCGTCATTGACGCTTTACGTGCGGAGCAAGTATGAGCCAGAAGTATCTCTTTATCGATCGTGATGGAACCCTGATTTCCGAACCGCCGAGCGATTTCCAGGTGGATCGCTTTGACAAACTCGCCTTCGAGCCCGACGTTGTGCCGGTGCTGCTGAAGCTGCAAAACGCGGGCTTTAAGCTGGTGATGATCACTAATCAGGACGGTCTGGGAACGCAAAGCTTCCCGCAAGCCGATTTCGACGGCCCGCATAATCTGATGATGCAAATCCTGACCTCTCAGGGCGTGCAGTTTGATGAAGTGCTGATCTGCCCGCATTTGCCTGCAGATGAGTGCGACTGCCGTAAGCCGAAAGTGAAACTGGTTGAACGCTATCTCGCTGAGCAGGCGATGGACAGCGCCAACAGCTACGTGATTGGCGATCGCGCTACTGATATCCAGTTGGCTGAAAACATGGGGATTACCGGGCTCCGTTACCATCGCGAGACGCTGAACTGGACGGCAATCGGCGAGCAACTGACGAAACGCGATCGCTACGCCCACGTTGAGCGCGTCACCAAAGAGACGCAGATTGACGTCAAAGTGTGGCTGGACTGCGAAGGCGGCAGCAAAATTAACACCGGCGTCGGCTTCTTCGACCATATGCTCGATCAAATTGCGACGCACGGCGGGTTCCGCATGGAGATTACCGTCAAAGGCGATCTTTACATCGACGATCACCACACCGTGGAAGACACTGGTCTGGCGCTGGGCGAAGCGTTAAAACTGGCGCTCGGCGATAAGCGCGGCATCAACCGTTTTGGCTTTGTGCTACCGATGGACGAATGCCTGGCGCGCTGTGCGCTGGATATCTCCGGGCGTCCGCACCTCGAATACCGTGCCGAGTTCACCTATCAGCGCGTCGGCGATCTGAGTACCGAGATGATCGAACACTTCTTCCGATCACTCTCCTACACCATGGGCGTGACGCTGCATCTGAAAACGAAAGGTAAAAACGACCATCATCGCGTGGAGAGTCTGTTCAAAGCTTTCGGCCGTACCCTGCGCCAGGCCATTCGCGTTGAGGGTGATACCCTTCCCTCCTCCAAAGGAGTGCTGTGATGAACGTGGTGATCCTCGACACCGGCTGCGCCAACCTGAACTCGGTGAAATCCGCAGTCGCGCGTCACGGTTATGATCCGGTGGTCAGCCGCGACCCGGACGTGGTGTTAATGGCCGATAAACTTTTTCTCCCCGGCGTCGGTACGGCGCAGGCAGCAATGGACCAGTTACGCGAGCGCGAACTGATCGAGCTGATAAAAGCTTGCACGCAGCCAGTGCTGGGCATTTGCCTCGGAATGCAAATTCTGGGGCGGCGAAGTGAGGAGACGAACGGCGTCGACCTGCTGGGCATCGTCGATCAGGACGTACCGAAGATGACCGATTTCGGTTTACCGCTGCCGCATATGGGCTGGAACCGCGTCTACCCGCAGGCAGGCAACCGGTTATTCCAGGGCATTGAAGACGGCGCGTATTTCTATTTTGTGCACAGCTATGCCATGCCGGTCAATCCGTGGACCATCGCCCAATGCCACTACGGCGAACCGTTCACCGCCGCCGTACAAAAAGATAACTTCTTTGGCGTGCAGTTCCACCCGGAGCGTTCGGGTGCCGCTGGCGCACAGTTGCTGAAAAACTTTCTGGAGATGTGATGATTATTCCGGCTTTAGATTTGATCGACGGCACCGTCGTGCGTCTCCATCAGGGTGATTATGCACAGCAGCGCGATTATGGCACCGACCCACTACCGCGTTTACAGGATTACGCAGCGCAGGGTGCCGAGGTGTTACACCTGGTTGACTTAACCGGCGCGAAAGATCCGGCGAAACGACAGATCCCGCTGATAAAAACCCTGGTAGCTGGCGTGAACGTACCGGTCCAGGTCGGCGGCGGCGTACGTACTGAAGACGACGTTGCGGCCCTGCTGGCAGCGGGTGTCGCTCGTGTGGTGGTTGGCTCCACGGCGGTAAAGTCGCCAGACATGGTGAAAGGCTGGTTCGCGCGTTTTGGCGCTGATGCCCTGGTGTTGGCGCTCGACGTACGCATAGATGTGCAAGGAAACAAACAGGTGGCGGTGAGCGGCTGGCAGGAAAACTCCGGCGTTTCGCTCGAAGAACTGGTCGAAACCTATCTGCCAGTGGGCCTGAAACATGTGCTCTGTACGGATATTTCTCGCGATGGTACGCTGGCGGGCTCGAATGTCTCCTTGTATGAAGAAGTCTGTGCAAAATACCCGCAAATTGCCTTTCAATCCTCCGGTGGCATTGGCGACATCAATGACGTTGCGGCCCTGCGCGGAACCGGCGTGCGCGGCGTGATCGTCGGGCGTGCGCTGCTGGAAGGCAAATTCACCGTTAAGGAGGCGATCCAATGCTGGCAAAACGTATAATCCCTTGCCTCGACGTTCGCGATGGTCAGGTCGTGAAAGGCGTGCAGTTCCGTAATCACGAAATCATCGGCGACATCGTCCCGCTGGCGAAACGCTACGCCGATGAAGGTGCCGATGAACTGGTGTTTTACGATATTACCGCGTCCAGCGATGGTCGTGTGGTCGATAAAAGCTGGGTTTCGCGCGTCGCGGAAGTGATCGACATTCCTTTCTGCGTGGCGGGCGGGATCAAGTCGGTTGACGACGCGGCCAAAATTCTCTCGTTTGGTGCAGACAAAATCTCCATCAATTCGCCAGCGCTGGCTGACCCGACGCTGATTACCCGTCTGGCAGAGCGCTTTGGCGTACAGTGTATTGTGGTGGGTATTGATACCTGGTACGACGCTGAAACCGGTAAATACCATGTCAATCAGTATACCGGCGACGAAAGCCGCACCCGCGTTACCACCTGGGAAACTCTCGACTGGGTACAGGAAGTGCAAAAGCGCGGTGCCGGAGAAATCGTCCTCAACATGATGAACCAGGACGGCGTGCGTAACGGTTACGACCTCGAACAGTTGAAAAAGGTACGTGACGTTTGCCGCGTACCGCTGATTGCGTCCGGCGGTGCGGGAACCATGGAACACTTCCTCGAGGCTTTCCGCGATGCCGATGTCGATGGCGCGCTTGCCGCCTCCGTCTTCCACAAACAGATAATCAATATTGGTGAATTAAAAGCGTACCTGGCAACGCAGGGCGTGGAGATCAGGATATGTTAACAGAGCAACAACGCAGCCAACTGGACTGGGAAAAAACCGACGGACTGATGCCTGCCGTCGTACAACACGCGGTGTCCGGTGAAGTGTTGATGCTGGGCTATATGAACCCAGACGCGCTGGATAAAACCCTTGCAACCGGCAAAGTCACCTTTTTCTCACGCACCAAACAGCGTCTGTGGACCAAAGGCGAGACGTCGGGCAACTTTCTGAACGTGGTCAGCATTGCGCCAGACTGTGATAACGATACCCTGCTGGTGCTGGTAAATCCTGTCGGACCCACCTGTCACAAAGGCACCAGTAGCTGCTTCGGCGAGACCAGTCATCAGTGGCTGTTCTTGTATCAACTTGAACAGCTACTCGCTGAACGCAAAACAGCCGACCCGGCAAGTTCCTATACCGCGAAACTGTATGCCAGCGGCACAAAGCGCATCGCACAAAAAGTGGGTGAAGAAGGTGTCGAAACCGCGCTGGCTGCCACGGTACATGACAAATTCGAACTGACCAACGAAGCATCGGATTTGATGTATCACCTGTTGGTCCTGCTACAGGATCAGGATCTCAACCTGACGACAGTCATTGAGAACCTGCGCAAACGCCATCAGTGATCGTAAGGCGTAATAAAACCGGGTCAGTTCAACTGGCCCGGTTTTTTATTAGAAGAAAAATGTTACTGCGCTTTTGGCTTGTAGTTACGCAGCGCGTTACGCCCCAGCACCACGCCGGCACCAATCATTCCACCGAGTAGTGTCGCCAGTATCAGAGTGATCGCTTTTTTCGGGCTATCGCGACGAATCGGCAATGTCGGCTTCATCACGTAGCGATAGGCATGAATACTGTCAGGCTGCACTTTCAGCGCCTTAACCGCTAACAGATTCTGACGGGTCTGGTAGTAGTCATCCGAAAACGTTAACGGTCGGGTCGCTTCGTTATTCACCATCGATGAAAGCGCATCGCTCCCCAGCATAAACATAGTGTCCTGTGAGACCTGATCGGCCTGCTGAACCTGCGGCAGCTTGATGTTGGCCTGTTTCGCTACGGAAAGCGCCTGATTGATCTGGGCAATGCGCAGTGCTTTTTGTTCCTGAGCGACCTTTTCCTGCGCTACGAGCGAATGCTCTAAGTCAGAAGCACGTGTTTTAATGCTCATCGCGAGGTCAGTATTAATTTCTTTGGAAACCGCTTCATCAACCTGCTGAATGTACTGCGCCAGCGTTTTTTGCGCGGATTCAGCCGAGGTTGCCTGATAGGAAACTTTCAACGGAAGAGGCTGGCCTTTTACAGACGGGTCGATGGTCAGCTTCTCTGGCTGTTGCTGATTATCAAGCGTTTCAGAAAGCGCGGAAAATGCCGAGTTAAAACGTCCAATCACACCCGACTGAACATCGTTCACTTTTGGCGCATCCTGACCGTAAAGAATACTCATGGCATTGGTATACGTTGCCAACTGCCCAGCTTCAGGTTGAGTAATAATCGCCGTTGAGGTCCATTTTTCTTTCGCCACCGCCAGGTAACCCACAGCCAGAGCGATAGCCACAATAATGCAGATGATTATTGTCACTTTACCGCGCCAAATCTGAATCACTAAGTCAATTAAATCAATCTGTTCCGGTTCGTTGCTGCGCCCGGATAGGTTGTTATTTTCCACTGTCATCATTGCCCTAAACAAGAAAGCTCTAAACTCGCCACAGTTTATCGGGAAACGTAATTTATGCCATAGGAAATTTGGTAGGATTGCGAAAATTCTGGTAGGTCTTTAACCCATTATCAGGGACTCCCTTCCCCTCAGTTGACTAATCAATCACTGCCAAAAAGATCGCGGGTATAGACTTTTTCGGACACATCTTTGAGCTCTTCAGCCATGCGGTTTGAGATAATGACGTCAGCCTGTAGTTTAAACTGCGTCAGGTCACGTTCGATTCGCGAGTTGAAAAACGTCTCGTCCTGCATTACGGGTTCATATATCACCACTTCCACACCTTTAGCTTTAATGCGCTTCATGATCCCCTGAATGGAGGATGCGCGAAAGTTATCCGAGCCGCTTTTCATGATCAGACGATAGATTCCCACCACTTTTGGTTTTCTGGCGAGAATGGCATCAGCGATAAAGTCTTTACGAGTGCGGTTGGCATCAACGATTGCGGAAATAATATTATTCGGGACTGACTGATAATTAGCCAAAAGCTGCTTGGTATCCTTTGGCAGGCAATAACCGCCGTAACCAAATGAAGGATTGTTGTAGTGATTGCCAATACGCGGATCCAGACAAACCCCCTCGATGATCTGGCGGGTATTTAAACCTAAACTTTCAGCGTAGCTATCGAGTTCGTTAAAATAGGCCACGCGCATCGCCAGATAGGTGTTGGCAAAAAGCTTGATCGCTTCTGCTTCAGTAGAATCCGTAAACAGCGTAGGAATATCTTGCTTCACCGCCCCTTCCTGAAGCAAAGCGGCAAACCGCTCTGCCCGTTCAGAGCGCTCGCCGATGACAATACGCGATGGATATAAGTTGTCATAGAGCGCCTTACCTTCACGCAAAAATTCAGGGGAAAAAATAATATTTTGTGTTTTGAATTTCTTACCCATCGCGGCGGTAAACCCAACCGGGACGGTAGACTTAATTATCATTACCGCATTTGGATTAATCGCTATCACATCCTGAATGACAGACTCGACGCTTGAAGTATTGAAGTAATTGGTCTTCGGATCATAATCGGTCGGCGTCGCAATAATAACATAATCTGCGTTTCGATAGGCGTCATGTTTATCCAGGGTGGCTTTGAAATTAATATTCTCCGACGTTAAGAACTGCTGAATTTCTTTATCGACAATCGGAGATATCCGATCATTCAACATTTCAACACGAGAAGGGATGATGTCTAACGCAACCACATCATGATGCTGTGCGATTAGCAGACCGTTGGACAGGCCGACATATCCGGTACCGGAGATGGTGATTTTCATTGCATGCTCTCAGAATTAACTTAATTAGACATCATGATGTATTCACATCCTGACACGTTATTATTGTTTTAGCGTCTGAGCGAATAATGTGTCAACGAAGCCTAATACAATTAGGATTATCTTTATCATCCTAAAGGGACAATATTAAGTTAATATTAAGCGATGAAGATTATGCAATAAGAATCAGGATAAAAAAAAGCCCGGTCTTTAGACCGGGCTTCTGACAAACAATGTATTTAATCCATCCATTCGGTATGGAAAACACCTTCTTTATCAGTACGTTTATAGGTATGCGCACCGAAGTAATCACGTTGTGCCTGGATCAAGTTAGCTGGCAGTACTTCAGCACGATAGCTGTCATAGTAGGCAACGGCCGCAGAGAAGGTCGGTACCGGGATGCCATTCTGAACAGCGTAGGCAACAACATCACGCAGCGCCTGCTGATATTCATCAGCGATGTTCTTGAAGTACGGATCTAAGAGCAGATTGGCAATGCCTGCATTCTTCGCGTAGGCGTCCGTGATCTTCTGCAAGAACTGCGCACGAATAATGCAGCCTGCACGGAAAATCTTCGCGATTTCACCGTAATTCAGATCCCAGTTGTACTCATCGGACGCCGCACGCAGCTGAGAGAAGCCCTGCGCGTAGGAAACGATTTTGCCGAGATAAAGCGCACGACGAACTTTCTCAATAAACTCAACTTTATCAGCCGCAGGCTGCGCTTTCGGACCGGTCAGGACCTTAGAGGCAGCAACACGCTGGTCTTTCAGCGAGGAGATGTAACGCGCAAAAACGGATTCAGTGATCAAAGATAGCGGTTCGCCGAGATCCAGAGAACTTTGACTGGTCCACTTACCGGTACCTTTGTTTGCCGCTTCGTCCAGAATGACATCAACGAGGTATTTACCCTCTTCATCTTTTTTGGTGAAGATGTCTTTAGTGATGTCAATCAGGTAGCTGCTAAGCTCGCCGTTGTTCCATTCCGTAAAGGTGCTGGCCAGCTCTTCATTAGAGAGATTCAGGCCGCCTTTGAGCAGAGAATAGGCTTCAGCGATGAGCTGCATATCGCCATATTCGATACCGTTGTGTACCATTTTCACGTAATGGCCTGCGCCATCAGCACCGATATAGGTCACACAAGGCTCGCCATCTTCAGCGACTGCAGCGATCTTAGTCAGAATTGGTGCCACCAGTTCGTAGGCTTCTTTCTGCCCACCCGGCATGATAGAAGGCCCTTTCAGCGCACCTTCCTCACCACCGGAAACACCGGTGCCGATGAAGTTGAAACCTTCAGCAGAAAGTTCACGGTTACGACGAATGGTGTCCTGGAAGAAAGTATTACCACCATCAATGATGATATCGCCTTTATCCAGATACGGTTTCAGAGAATCAATGGCAGCATCGGTACCCGCGCCTGCTTTCACCATTAACAGGATACGACGAGGCGTTTCGAGGGATTCAACAAACTCTTTCACCGTGTAATAAGGCACCAGTTTCTTGCCCGGGTTCTCGGCAATCACTTCTTCGGTCTTTTCACGGGAGCGGTTGAACACGGAGACGGTATAACCACGGCTCTCGATGTTGAGCGCCAGGTTGCGCCCCATCACTGCCATGCCGACGACGCCGATCTGTTGCTTGGACATTACATACTCCTGTCAGGTGTGTTCACCGCGCGACGCATGCGCGGCTTGAATGTATTGCAGATGTTAACTCAGTAATAGGATAGCTGAATAGCTTTTCATAAACGGGATCACATCGATTGTATATTCGTTATTGGCTGATAAGAGGTATCACAATTACTTCCCCTACTCATTCGTTTAAGATGAGCAAAATTTCTTTTGTTTTCTCTTCCATTAATTGCGTGTTTGCTCGTGACTCAACATTCAATCGTACCACCGGTTCGGTGTTGGAGGAGCGCAGGTTGAAACGCCAGTCGACGAACGACATGCTGATGCCGTCGGTTCTGTCCACCGCCAGCGCCTCGCTGGCAAAGTGTTGTTCCACCCGAGAAATCG
>NZ_JBFWLF010000180.1:0-9465 GCF_050252275.1 Citrobacter sp.
AAAACCGCTGAACAGCACTGGCCCGAAAAAGCAGGCTGGATCACTCTGATTGAGCAGGCCACGCAGACGATTGCCGAAGGTGAACTGGCTAAAGTGGTGCTGGCGCGCGCCAGCGATCTGCACTTTTCTCGCCCGGTGAATGCCGCTGCTGTGATGGCTTCAAGTCGCCGTTTGAACCTGAACTGCTACCATTTTTATATGGCTTTTTCTGCGCAGAGTGCGTTCCTGGGTTCGTCTCCGGAACGTCTCTGGCGACGTCGCGATACCGCGCTCCGTACCGAGGCGCTCGCCGGGACGGTAGCAAATCACCCGGATGATTATAAGGCCTGGCAACTGGGCGAATGGCTGATGAAGGACGACAAAAATCAGCGCGAAAATATGCTGGTGGTCGAGGATATCTGTCAGCGCCTGCAGGACTACACGCATACACTGGACGTTTTGCCGCCGCAGGTGCTGCGGTTGCGAAAAGTGCAGCATTTGCGACGCTGCATCTGGACGGCGCTGAATCAGGCGGATGACACGCTCTGTTTACTGCAGTTGCAACCCACGGCAGCCGTGGCCGGGATCCCACGCGAACGGGCACGGGCATTTATTCAGCAGCGTGAACCTTTTGCGCGGGAATGGTACGCCGGGTCGGCGGGCTATCTGTCTTTACAGCAAAGCGAATTTTGTGTTTCGCTGCGGTCGGCGAAAATCAGCGGTAACGTGGTTCGGCTGTATGCCGGTGCGGGGATTGTTCGTGGGTCAGACCCTGAGCAGGAGTGGCAGGAAATCGATAATAAAGCCGCTGGTCTGCGATCTTTGTTACAGATGGATGGATAATGAGTTACATATTCCCGACTCATATCAATAATCCCTTTTTTCCGTTCTTTATACTGAGTCGCAATATTGATACCGGACAATCTCATGTCAGTAAGCGCATTTAACCGACGCTGGGCGGCGGTCATTCTGGAAGCATTAACTCGCCATGGCGTCAGGCATGTTTGCATTGCCCCTGGCTCTCGTTCCACGCCGCTCACTCTGGCGGCGGCGGAAAATTCGGCTTTTATTCACCACACGCATTTTGATGAGCGTGGTCTTGGTCATCTGGCGCTGGGACTGGCGAAGGTGAGTAAACAGCCTGTTGCCGTGATCGTGACCTCCGGTACGGCGGTCGCTAACCTCTATCCGGCGCTGATTGAAGCGGGCCTGACCGGTGAAAAATTGATCCTTCTGACGGCCGATCGTCCTCCTGAACTGATTGACTGCGGCGCGAATCAGGCGATTCGTCAGGCGGGCATGTTTGCGTCACACCCGTCACAAACGCTTTCGCTTCCGCGCCCGACGCAGGACATTCCGGCCCGTTGGCTGGTGTCGACTATCGATAATGCGCTGGCCTCGCTGCATGCCGGCGCGGTCCATATCAACTGTCCGTTTGCCGAGCCGTTATATGGCGAGATGGACGATACCGGTCTGGCCTGGCAACAGCGTCTCGGTGACTGGTGGCAGGATGACAAACCCTGGCTGCGCGAAGCGCGTCGGCTGGAGAGCGACAAACAGCGCGACTGGTTCTTCTGGCGACAAAAACGCGGTGTTGTCGTTGCCGGGCGAATGAGTGCAGAAGAGGGCAAGAAAGTTGCGCAATGGGCGCAGACGTTGGGCTGGCCGCTGATTGGCGATGTGCTGTCGCAAACCGGACAGCCGCTTCCCTGTGCCGACCTTTGGCTCGGCAATCCGCAGGCGGTGACGGAACTGCAGCAGGCACAGATTGTGGTGCAGCTGGGCAGCAGTCTGACCGGAAAACGCTTACTGCAATGGCAGGCGACCTGCGAGCCGGAGGAGTACTGGATTGTCGATAATATCGAAGGGCGGCTGGATCCGGCGCATCATCGCGGTCGTCGTCTGGTGGCAAAAATCGGCG
This sequence comes from Citrobacter sp., assembly GCF_050252275.1. NCBI lineage: Bacteria > Pseudomonadati > Pseudomonadota > Gammaproteobacteria > Enterobacterales > Enterobacteriaceae > Citrobacter > Citrobacter sp. The sequence goes on from NZ_JBFWLF010000180.1 coordinate 1,901, forward strand.
ACTGGCTGGAACTGCATCCTGCGGAAAAACGGCAACCGTGGTGTGTAGACATCCCGCGTCTGGCGGAGCAGGCCTGGAAGGCCGTGGCGGCGCGGCGTGATACTTTTGGCGAGGCGCAACTGGCGCATCGCATTCGCGACTATCTGCCTGAACAGGGGCAGCTTTTTGTCGGCAACAGCCTGGTGGTACGCCTGATTGACGCGCTGTCGCAGCTTCCGGCAGGTTACCCGGTTTACAGCAATCGCGGCGCAAGTGGTATTGATGGTCTGTTATCGACCGCTGCGGGCGTGCAGCGCGCCAGCGCGAAATCGACGCTGGCGATCGTGGGCGATTTATCGGCGTTGTACGATCTCAATGCGTTAGCCCTGTTACGGCAGGTCTCCGCGCCGTTCGTACTGATTGTGGTGAACAATAACGGCGGGCAGATTTTCTCGCTGCTGCCCACGCCGCAGAGCGAACGTGAACGCTTTTACCTGATGCCGCAAAATGTCCATTTTGAACACGCGGCTGCAATGTTTAACCTCAAGTATCATCGCCCGGAAAGCTGGGATGAACTGGAGGCGGCGCTGGCTGGCGCGTGGCGTATGCCTGCGACCACGGTGATTGAACTGGTGGTCAACGACACCGACGGCGCGCAGACGCTACAACAGCTGCTGGCGCAGGTGAGCCAATTATGATCCTGCACGCGCAGGCAAAAGCCGCGCAGTCAGACTCACCCTGGCTGGTTTTCCTGCACGGTTTTTCCGGCGATAGCCAGGAATGGCAACCGATCGGCGAGCGGCTTTCCGGCTTTTCACGCTTGTACATCGATCTGCCTGGTCACGGTGGATCGGCGGAGATCCGCGTCAGCGGATTTACCGATGTGATCAGCTTGCTGCGTGATACCCTTCTTAGTTACAACATACTGAAATACTGGCTGGTGGGATATTCCCTCGGCGGCAGAGTGGCGATGATGGCGGCCTGTCAGGAAATGCCGGGGCTTTGCGGCCTGGTGGTTGAAGGCGGGCATCCGGGACTGCAAAGCGACGCCGAACGCGACGCGCGCCGGGATTCTGACCATCACTGGGCGGAACGTTTTCGCCATGACGCGCTGACAGAGGTGTTTACTGACTGGTATCAGCAGCCGGTTTTTGCTTCGCTGAACGCGCGGCAACGAGAAGCGCTGGTCGCGCTGCGTAGCCAGAATAACGGCGAAACGCTGGCGGCAATGCTGGAAGCCACTTCGCTGGCGGTCCAGCCTGATTTACGCGCTGCGCTCACCGCGCGCGCCTTTCCGTTTTATTATTTATGTGGTGAACGTGACAGCAAATTCTGCGCCCTGGCGACGGAATTAGCGGCGACCCGCCATGTGATTCGTAACGCCGGACACAATGCGCACCGGGAAAATCCCGCAGGCGTGGTGGACTGTCTGGCTCAGATTCTGCGTCTCTGACTAAAGGACACACTATGATCTATCCTGATGAAACAATGCTTTACGCACCGGTAGAATGGCACGATTGCTCGGAAGGCTACACCGACATTCGCTATGAGAAATCGACCGACGGTATCGCAAAAATCACCATTAATCGTCCGCAGGTGCGCAACGCATTCCGTCCTCTGACCGTCAAAGAGATGATTCAGGCGATGGCGGATGCCCGTTACGACGATAACGTGGGCGTGATTATTCTGACTGGCGCAGGCGATAAAGCCTTTTGTGCCGGCGGCGACCAGAAGGTTCGCGGCGACTACGGCGGCTATCAGGATGACTCTGGTGTGCATCACCTGAACGTGCTGGATTTCCAGCGCCAGATCCGTACCTGTCCGAAGCCGGTCGTGGCGATGGTGGCGGGTTATTCCATTGGCGGTGGTCACGTGCTGCATATGATGTGCGACCTGACGATTGCGGCGGAAAATGCCATCTTCGGGCAGACCGGCCCGAAAGTCGGCTCCTTTGACGGCGGCTGGGGGGCGTCTTACATGGCGCGGATCGTGGGGCAGAAGAAAGCGCGTGAAATCTGGTTCCTGTGCCGTCAGTACGATGCCAAACAGGCGCTGGATATGGGGCTGGTGAACACCGTTGTCCCATTGGCCGAACTCGAAAAAGAGACCGTGCGCTGGTGTCGTGAAATGCTGCAAAACAGCCCGATGGCGCTGCGTTGCCTGAAAGCGGCGCTGAACGCCGACTGTGATGGTCAGGCCGGTTTGCAGGAGCTGGCGGGTAACGCCACCATGCTGTTCTACATGACGGAAGAAGGTCAGGAAGGCCGTAACGCCTTCAACCAGAAACGTCAGCCTGATTTCAGCAAATTCAAACGGAATCCGTAATGCGTAGCGCGCAGGTATACCGCTGGCAGATCCCCATGGACGCGGGGGTGGTTCTGCGCGACAGGCGGTTAAAAACGCGTGACGGGCTGTATGTTCGCCTGCACGACGGCGAGCGTCAGGGATGGGGAGAGATCTCCCCACTGCCGGGATTCAGTCAGGAAACCCAGGAAGAGGCGCAGGTTGCGCTGCTGGCCTGGGTTGACGGCTGGCTGCAGGGAGAAGATGCATTGCCTGACATGCCTTCTGTGGCCTTTGGCGTCAGTTGTGCACTGGCGGAAATAGCCGGAACGCTGCCTGAAGCCGCAGACTATCGGGCGGCGCCGCTGTGTACCGGGGACCCGGACGATCTGGTGCAGCAACTGGCGGACATGCCCGGCGAAAAAGTCGCGAAGGTGAAGGTCGGACTGTACGAAGCGGTTCGCGACGGCATGGTGGTCAACCTGCTGCTGGAGGCGATCCCGGAATTGCGGCTGCGGCTGGATGCCAACCGCGCCTGGACGCCGTTGAAGGCGCAGCAGTTCGCGAAGTACGTGAACCCGGACTACCGTAACCGCATCGCTTTCCTCGAAGAACCGTGCAAAACGCGCGACGACTCGCGAGCCTTTGCCCGTGAAACCGGGATTGCTATCGCCTGGGACGAAAGCCTGCGTGAGGCGGATTTTGTCTTTGAAGCAGAAGAGGGCGTACGTGCAGTGGTGATCAAACCGACGCTGACCGGGTCGCTGGAAAAAGTGCGTGAGCAGGTACAGGCCGCGCATGCGCTGGGGCTGACGGCGGTGATCAGTTCATCCATCGAGTCGAGCCTGGGTCTGACCCAACTGGCGCGCATTGCCGCGTGGCTGACGCCAGACACCATTCCGGGACTGGATACGCTGAGCCTGATGCAGGCGCAGCAGATTCGTCGCTGGCCGGGCAGCATGTTGCCCTGTATTGAAGAATCAGCCCTGGAACGCCTGCGATGACCTTTCCTGACTGGCCGTGGCGATACTGGCGGCAGGTTCAGGGAGACGCGCCAGCCATACGCCTGAATGATGAGGTGCTAAGCTGGCGCACGCTCTGTACGCGTATTGATGCCCTGGCGAGCGGTTTTGCCGCACAGGGGGTTACCGAAGGCTGCGGCGTTATGCTGCGCGCCTGGAATCATCCGCAGACACTGCTGGCATGGCTGGCGCTGTTGCAGTGCGGTGCACGGATCCTGCCGGTCAATCCACAGCTTCCTCACGCCTTGCTGGCAACATTGCTGCCCGATCTCACGCTGCAGTTTGCGCTGGACCTGGAGGGAGAAAACCGCTTTCCCTTTCTGATCCCGCTGAACTGCCTGAACGCGAACGGGCAGCATGCCGTCGACTGGCAGCCGCAGCGTCTGTGTTCCATGACGCTGACCTCCGGTTCGACCGGTCTACCGAAAGCGGCAGTTCATACCTGTCAGGCGCATATTGCCAGTGCTGACGGTGTGCTGTCTCTGATGCCGCTGGCAACAGAGGACGACTGGCTGCTCTCTCTGCCGTTGTTTCATGTCTCCGGACAGGGGATTTTGTGGCGCTGGTTAGTGGCCGGGGCGCGGATGACGGTACGGGAAAAACAGCCGCTGGAACAGATGCTGGCCGGATGCACCCATGCTTCGCTGGTGCCAACGCAACTCTGGCGACTGCTGGTGAACCAGACGCCGGTGACGCTGAAAGCCGTTTTGCTGGGTGGCGCGGCGATCCCGGTGGCGTTAACCGAGCAGGCACGCGCGCAGGGTATTCGCTGCTGGTGCGGATACGGCCTGACGGAATTTGCCTCAACGGTATGTGCAAAAGAGGCGGACGGTCTGGCTGATGTCGGTATGCCTTTACCGGGACGAGAAGTCAGAATCGTAAATGATGAAGTCTGGCTGCGGGCGGCCAGTATGGCGGAAGGCTACTGGCGAGACGGTAAACTGGTTTCTCTGGTTAACGATGAAGGCTGGTTTGCCACACGCGATCGCGGCGTGCTGAATGGCGGAAAACTGACCATCGCCGGACGTCTGGATAATCTCTTTTTTAGCGGCGGAGAGGGGATACAACCCGAAGAGGTGGAACGGGTCATTGTTACACATCCTCACGTGCTGCAGGCGTTTATCGTGCCGATCGAGGACGCCGAATTTGGTCATCGACCGGTGGCGGTGGTGGAATGTGACACAGACGTCGCAGAGAAAGAACTTAACGAATGGGTGAAAGACAAACTGGCACGTTTCCAGCAGCCGGTACATTGGCTTTCTCTGCCTGCCGAACTGAAAAATGGGGGGATCAAGATATCCCGGCGTGCCGTCGTTGATTGGGTGAATGAAACATTAGGAAAACATTAATTTCACTTCGCAGTTTTACCAATTGATGCCCATTGCCACTTTGTTTATCTGCTACTGTGTAACGTAATGTTAAAGTTCCCGATACGTAAAGGTATGCAATGGAGTGGCAGGTGAAGAAGTCGTGCTATGACAAAAGGTCAGGGAAGCATGCATTAGTGTTAAGTGATGCCGGCGGTTCACTGAAAATGATCGCTGAAGTCCAGTCTGACATTGTGGTGAATGCCGGTGATATCCTTTCTCCGCAGAAGGATGCGCTGTATTCCGTCAACCGTGACAGCGGGCGGACGGTGAAGATTCTGGATGCCAGAAATTATACCTGCGACGAGTGGGAGCGCCTGAAGACGTTGTTGGGGAACAAATAAACGTCAGCGCGTTTTCCGCGATGCGGGCAGAAAAATGAACATCAGTCCGGCCATGATACACAGTACGCCCAGCAGCGCTTTCAGAGAAAACGTGCCCTGCCAGCCGGGTAAGATTATCGACGCCACCCACACCAGCACATAACTCAGGCTGAGCAGCGCGTAAGCCTTGCTCAGCGCGAGGTGATGTAGCGCGTTATGCCAGCAGAAAACCGACAGCAGATAGCCCACTAAACTGGTGCATAGCACGAACGTACCGGTATGAAGGGAGAACAGTACCGGGATAAACGTCTGCCACTGTGTCATCGGCGGCAGGTTTGCCATCGCAAAGCTCAGGCCCAGTTGCGCGACGGACGTGATGATCACGCTGCACAGTCCCCAGAGTAATCCCATTACGCCGCACTCCCCAGAATAAAAATACCGCTGATGATCAAGACGATGCCCAGCCAGTGACGAAGCGCCACCGGTTCACGCCAGATTTTCCATGCCAGCAATGTGACCCAGACAAAGTTGAGACTGAGCATCGGGTAAGCGATACCCACGGGAATGTTCTGCAATACCAACAACCACAGGATCATCGCCAGGCCAAGGCAGGCGAGCGCCAGCCCCAGCCACAGGGCAATATGGCGTCTTCGCGCGCGGGTCGGCACGCGGAGCGTCGCCTGTTTCTGGCATAACTGCCCTGCAACGCTAAGCAGGCTGGCCAGTACTAATACCAGCCAGATCATTTGGGACGATACTGAATCAGCACCAGACGCCCCTGATTATCGATACTGTCAGCAGGGGGAATGGCAAGGCGGTTGATGTCTTCATCCTTCGCGATAGTGAGCACGAGCGTAATGATCCCCTCCTGACGGTGCTGGCTGAGCCAGTCCGCAAAATCGCCGTAGCGAATGAACCGGCCTTTAGCATCGGGATAGTTAAGGCCATATTTCAACTCGCCGGTTTGCCCATACATTAAAATGTCGTCGCGCTTCAGGCTCCAGGCCAGCCCGGCGGCGACGCCTACGCTGTCGGTAAGAATGTAGCGGCTTGGCGCCAGGTTTTCCCGGGTCATCTCGACAAAAAACTGTGGCTGTTTGGATTCCATGACCCGATCGGGCACAGAAAAACCAAACAACAGCGCCAGCGCCACGGGACACAGCGCGGCATAAATCCAGCTCTTTTCGGTGTTAGTCAGCGTATACCAGCCGAAAAAAGTCCACAGAGCAAACATCCCCAGCGTGCAGAAAACCTTATACACCTCAATGTGCATCCAGACCGGCGATTTCAGCGGTCCCCACGGCGAGACAACCAGCGTAGCGATAATCCCGATGACGCCGAACAGAATATTGATCCAGCCGTTGATGCGCAGCGCGGCAAAGCCCTTTTCCGCTGCGTTCAATCCGTATCTCGCCATCAGTATGGCGAGCGGGGCGAAACAGGACAGAATATAGGTCGGTAATTTGCCTTTCGCGATGCTGAAAAACGCCAGCGGCATTACGATCCAACCGAGCAGATAGAATGCGCTGCGCGATTCATCTCGCGTCTGCCAGCCGGTCTTTAAGGCTCCGGGAAGCAGCGCAAGCCACGGCAGGCTTCCGGCGATCAGCACCGGCAGATAGTACCAAAACGGCGCTTTGTGCTGGGCGTCATCCATCGCGAAACGCTGGATGTGTTCGACCCAGAAAAAGTAGTGCCAGAAATCGGGTTCACGTTGGGCAATTGCCAGTCCCCACGGCAGAATGACGACGACACAACTGATGACCGCTAATCCGCCAAAGAGGAACAGATCTTTCCAGCGTTTCTGCGCGGCGACCCACGGCAGAACGCTGAGCACCGGTACCGCAAGCGCCAGAAAACCCTTGGTCATCACGCCCATCCCGCAGGTGACGCCCAGCAGCAGGAATCCTGCACTTTTCCCTTGCCAGGTGGTGGCCTGCATCGCCTGCCAGAAGCAGCATAGTCCCGCCATTAGCCAGAGCGCAATCAGCGGATCGAGCACCGCATAGGTGCCAATCCCGTAGACAATAAACAACGACAGGAAGATGATGGCTGACAGCAGGGCGGTACGCGTATCGCGCCATAGGCGCATGGCAAGCCATGCCACCAGCACGGTGGTGATCAGCGTCGCAAAAATGGCGCCCGCGCGAACGCCGAAATTGTTCGCACCAAACAACCCCTGCCCGATGCTGTTGATCCAGTACCCGGCAATGGGTTTTTCAAAGTAACGGACGCCAAGAAAATGAGGAACAAGCCAGTCGCCGGAGGCCAGCATTTCACGACTGATCTCGGCATAGCGCGTTTCATCAGGTTGCCACAACAGACGCAGGTTGATGGGGATGATGTACCAGAACGCGATTAGCGCGGCCAGTATCTGATAATAACGGGTGTTTTTCATCGTATGACACTCATTGCTTGCTGGCAGCCTAACCATCCTTCTCTTCCCGCGATGTGACCGCGAATAATCTCTCCCGGCGGCAAGGTGTTGCGATCCTCAGGCAGGAGATCGCCAAGTGGGCAGAAGGTGATGCCCGCATCGGCCGCACGCTGGAGCAGTTCCTCAAACTGGCTGTGCCAGGCACCGCCTTCGA
>NZ_JBFWLF010000181.1:0-9388 GCF_050252275.1 Citrobacter sp.
TCCAGAGCGGGGAATCGGCGGCAATCCCCACACTTCCCGGCAGACGTTGCCAGAGTATGCTCTGTAAGATGGAAGCAAACTTCATGACCACAATCAGGACTAAACTGGATGCAACCCCCAGAATCAGCGCGGGGATCGACAATAACAACATGGTTCTGGCTCGCGGATGGAGCATGTTTTTTTCCTTAATACCGTGTCTTACGTTCAGTTTGCCGCGTCAGCCAGATGGCATCGCTGCAAATGGTGCTGAAACGATAAAGTTATTGTGTGACCTGGATCGATATTTTCAGGGGACTCGCTTTTCTGAGATTGTTGTTATGCCCCCGTATATTTACAGTGTGGCAAAGACTTATTTTGACTTTAGCGGAGCAGTAGAAGAATGACAAAGTATGCTTTAGTAGGTGATGTCGGCGGCACCAACGCTCGTCTTGCTCTGTGTGATATCGACAGTGGTGACATCTCGCAGGCTAAAACCTATTCCGGTCTGGACTATCCCAGTCTGGAAGCTGTCGTGCGTGTTTACCTCGATGAGCACAAGGTGAAAGTGGACGCGGGCTGTATCGCGATCGCCTGTCCGATTACGGGTGACTGGGTGGCTATGACCAACCATACCTGGGCGTTTTCTATTGCGGAGATGAAAAAAAATCTCGGTTTCAGTCATCTGGAAATCATTAATGATTTCACTGCGGTGTCGATGGCGATCCCGATGCTGAAAAAAGAGCATTTGATCCAGTTTGGCGGCGCGGAACCGGTTGAAGGTAAACCTATCGCAGTGTATGGCGCGGGCACCGGTCTGGGGGTATCGCATCTGGTTCACGTCGACAAACGCTGGGTTAGTCTGCCGGGCGAGGGCGGTCATGTCGACTTCGCGCCGAACAGCGAAGAAGAGGCGATCATCCTGGAGGTCCTGCGCGCTGAGATTGGTCACGTCTCTGCAGAACGCGTGCTTTCTGGTCCGGGTCTGGTGAATTTGTACCGGGCGATCGTCAAATCTGACGGACGTCTGCCGGAAAATCTGCAGCCAAAAGATATTACCGAACGTGCGCTGGCCGACAGCTGCACGGACTGTCGTCGCGCGCTGTCGCTGTTCTGTGTGATCATGGGGCGCTTTGGCGGCGATCTGGCGTTAACGCTGGGTACCTTTGGCGGCGTCTACATTGCGGGTGGCATCGTGCCGCGCTTCCTGGAGTTCTTCAAAGCCTCGGGTTTCCGTGGCGGTTTTGAAGATAAAGGTCGCTTTAAGGCCTACGTTCAGGATATTCCGGTGTATCTGATTGTTCACGATAACCCCGGTCTGCTCGGTTCCGGCGCGCATTTACGCCAGACGTTAGGCCAGATTCTGTAAGTCTCGTTCCACAGGAAAACCGCGTGTCTCACGCGGTTTTTTGGTCTCTGTTCTCTGCGTCGCACGGGTCTACAGTTTATGACCAGGCGGCATCCGTAACCCTGTCCGAGCATAACGAGACCCGTAAACCACGTCCGCCAACTGGTATCGCCGCAAAAATTGCAGGTATAATCTCAGACATCATTCCACAGGTTTATAAGTAAAGATGACGAAACTTACCTTACAAGAGCAGATGCTAAAAGCGGGTTTAGTAACCAGCAAAAAAATGGCGAAAGTCCAGAGAACGGCTAAAAAATCACGCGTGCAGGCTCGTGAGGCAAGAGAGGCGGTTGAAGAGAATAAAAAGGCACAGCTTGAGCGTGACAAGCTGCTCAGTGAGCAGCAAAAACAGGCGACGCTGGCGAAAGAATTTAAAGCCCAGGTAAAGCAACTGATTGAAATGAATCGTATCACTGTCGCAAAAGGCGACATTGGCTTTAACTTCACCGATAACAATCTCATCAAGAAAATCTACGTTGATAAGCTGACCCAGACGCAGTTGATTAACGGACGTCTGGCGATTGCGCGTTTGTCTACCGATAACAGCGCCGAGAGCGAATACGCGATTATCCCGGCCAGCGTCGCCGATAAAATTGCGCAGCGTGACGCAACCAGCATCGTATTGCACAGCGCGCTGAGTCAGGAAGAGCAGGATGAAGACGATCCGTATGCTGATTTTAAAGTGCCTGATGATCTGATGTGGTAAGTCGTATTCAGAACGGCGCGGCGTGATGCACGTTGATGCGCTCCCCGCTAATGGGGTGAGTAAAGCGTAATTCGCTGGCGTGTAGCATCAGCCGTGTGGTTTGTTCTGTACCGGGCAGCAGGCGACCGCCATACAGGTCGCAACCCAGAATAGGGTGCCCCAGTAGCTGGCAGTGAATGCGTAGCTGATGCGTCCGTCCGGTCTCCGGCGTGAGCTGGACCCGCGTCAACGGCAGTATAGTTCCGTCGTCCTGCGGTTGGTTAATTCGTGCGACGACCTGATAACGTGACCGCGCGGGTTTGCCATTGACCGGGCTAATTGACATCAGCGGGAACCGTGCCGGATCGTTGGCTATCGGCGCATCAATCACTCCTTCGTCAGCGTCCAGATGTCCGCAGAGCAATGCGCAGTAGACTTTACTGACGGTGCGCTGGCTGAACTGGTGGCAGAGGGCGGCATTGACGGCCTTATTACGCGCCACGACCATCAGTCCGGACGTGCCGAAATCCAGACGGTGGACCAGCGTGCAGCCAGGATATTGCTAAACCAGCCGATAGTGTACCGAATCGAGATTTTGTGGATTTTTCCCTGAAAGACTGAGCAGCCCACTGGGTTTATTGATCAACAGCAGGTGAGCGTCCTGATAGAGCGTCTCTATCTCGTCGTTGCACGGTGGGGCAATAAAGGTATCAATAATCGTAGACATCAGGCTGCCCGACGGGAAAGTGGGTGCGGATGATAACCCATTTTCAGCCGACCGGCGAATGACGGTGGCTTGACTTTCTCTCGTGTCGCTAAAATTTATCATCCAGACTTAAGCCAAAGACGTGGCCTGCGCAGGCAATGTGCTTTACACTGCGCGCTGCAAAAATTGAGTAGATTAACCAGACGGTAATGGCGATGAACGGAACAATCACAACGTGGTTTAAAGATAAAGGTTTTGGATTTATCAAAGATGAGAACGGCGATAATCGCTATTTTCATGTGATTAAGGTTGCCAACCCTGAGCTTCTCAAGAAAGATGCGGCGGTAACCTTTGAGCCCACCACCAACAACAAAGGTCTTTCTGCGTATGCGGTGAAGGTCGTGCCGGACAGCAAATATATCTATATCGCGGGCGAGCGTCTTAAGCTCACCTCGATTAAGTCCTTCGTGGTATTCAGTGAAGAGATCCCGGCCGACACGCCGATTGATAAAGAAAAAGCAGTGCTCTCTGTCGGGCTGCTGATGAGTAACATCCGACCGAAAACTACGGCGACACCGGGTGAAATGCGTACGGTAAAAAAACTGGCGATCACCACTTTCCAGGGCACGACATTAATCTTCTCGGAAGATGAGATTGATATCGAGTCCACGGTTAAAATGCTCAAAGTTTGATTTTTGTGCTGCCGCGCAGCAGCACGGTTCAGCCGACTACAGATGCATTAACTGGCGGAATTCTTTGACCTTACTGCGGCTTACGGGAATTTCAAATTCCAGATCCTTGAGCCGCAGAATATAGGTATTGTTGAACCACGGCTCGATCTCGCGAATCTTGTTCAGGTTGACGCAGAACGAGCGGTGACAGCGGAAAAAATGCGAAGGCGGCAGTTTGTTGCAGAACTCGGTGATGTTGATGGGCATCACGTACGATTCCCGCCGCGTATAAACAAACGTCATTTTCTCATGCGCTTCGGCATAATAGATATCGTTGATCGGGGTAACGATGATCCGCTCATCTTTAATTAGATTGATGGTGTCATTTTCACGCGCCACGGGCCCAACCCCAGCCGCGCCAGACTGTTGCTGCTGCCAGGCCGCCTCCAGTTTTTGCAGCATTCCGACAATTCGCGATTCCTGATACGGCTTGAGAATATAGTCAAACGCTTCCAGTTCGAACGCTTCAACCGCATGTTCTTTCCACGCGGTAATAAACACAATAAACGGCTTATGGGCGAACTGGCTGATATTTTGCGCCAGCAGAACGCCGTCCAGAGACGGAATATTGATATCGAGAAAAATGGCGTCAACGCGCTGATGCTGCAAAAACTTCAGCACATCCAGACCGTCGTCAAACGTCCCGACAATCTCCATCTGGCTATGTTCTTTAATCAGCCAACTGAGTTCCTGTTGGGCGAGGAATTCATCTTCAACGATGATGACTTTCACAGTGTTACTCCGGCTTAAAGCAATAACGTGGCGGGCGTAGCCGTTGCCGAACGCTGGTTGGGGACATAAAAGGCGATTTCGGTGCCTGGTTCCAGGCGGCGTATATGCAGGCCTTCACCAAATAACAGCTTAACGCGATGATGGACATTAAGCAGGCCAATTTTATTGCCCGGCATTTCGTTGGACTCCACGCGCTCGATCACTTTCGGATCGATACCGTGGCCGGTGTCCCTTACCGCAATGCGCACCCGGTTGCCGCACTCGGCGACGCTAATCGTTACCACGCCTTTCCCTTTGCAGGGCTGAATGCCGTGGACGATGGCGTTCTCCACTAACGGTTGTATCAGCAGGCTGGGAATGGTGCAGTTGACCTCTTCATCAATATCATAAATCACGGTCAGCTTGTCGCCAAAACGGGCCTGTTCAATGGCAATGTAATCCTTGATTTGATACAGCTCTTTTTTGATGTCGATCTGCTCGTCGTCCTTTAACTCAATGTTATAGCGCAGATAACGCGACAAATTAAAAATGAGCTGACGGGCAGTGTCTGGATTAAGTCGAATCGATGACGAAATCGCGTTCAGGGCGTTAAACAGGAAATGAGGATTAATTTTGCTTTGCAACGCACGTAGCTCTGCCTTATTTGCCATTTCCCGCAATTGCTCGGTGCGGGAGACTTCGAGCTGGGTTGAGATAATCTGCGACAGACCCACCGCCATCTCCTGCAATGATGAGGTGATTTGATGGGCGTGACAGTAGTAAATTTTTAGCGTACCGGTCACCACGCCTTTTTCCCATAATGGAATGACCAGCATGGAGTGGATCTCCGGCGTGCGGTGCGCTTCATCATTGTTTTTAATGATGATTTCACCGTGATTGATCGCCTGCTGAGTGGTCGGACTGACGAAGTCATCGTGGTTGCGGTAGTTTGCTTCCCCGACGCCGACGTAGGCCAGCACATGCTGGGTATTGGTAATGGCGACCGCATCGGCGTGGATATCGTGACGAATGATGTCGCAGATCTGGCGCAGCGATTCGCTGTTGACCTTGCGAAACAGGGGCAGGGTTTTATTGGCGATATCCAGCGCCAGCTTGGCTTGCCGTGCGGCGCTCGCTTCTTTTTCCCCCTCAACGCTCTGAACCAGCAGCACGATAAACCCGATACAGACGCTACCGAGGATCATCGGAATACCGATTTTCGAGACAATATCCAGCCCCAGTTCAGTGGTTGGCGCCCAGAGGACCACCAGGATCATCGTCAGCGTTTCGCAAAGCATGCCGCCTAAAATTCCGGCGCGCCAGTGTTGGGCTTTGGGGATCCTGCGGTTAATCCAGCCCGCGAGGCAGCCCGCCAGAATGCTGGTAATAAAGCAGGGGATTGCCGTCACGCCGCCAATGTCGATCAGGTAACGGTGCGTTCCTGCGATCACCCCCGTAATAATGCCGACCCACGGACCAAACAGGATGCCGCCGGACATTACGGCAATGATCCGCACGTTCACCAGCGATCCTTCTACCGGTACACCAGACCAGGTACTGAACAACGCGAACATCGAAAAAATCGCGGTGACAGCAAGCAATTCCTTTGGCGTATGGGCAGACTTATGCAGCAGCTCGCGAAACAGGCGGATGCGGATGAGAAAGAACAGGCAAAATAGCATCAGCGCTGCGCGGTCAAACACGGCCAGCAGCATGGTAAATATTTCGTGCACGGGGGGACTCTTGCCAAAGGATTAAAGCCCTATGATAGGTAACCTCAGGGTGGATGACCAGCCTGCTGAGATCTTGCGGCTAATGAGGAAAAACCATAATTTTAAAAGGGGATTGATGGTTGATTGGTGTATTTACAATACATCTCATAAAACGCCCGCTTTCATAGTTATCATCATGGCAACAAAATGTTACTGGAAGGTAATATTGAGCGGTGTCGAAAACCTGTTATTTCCCCTTTTAAAATTGTTATTCCTCATTTGGAGAACGAAAAAATATTTTCCTTTCCCTCTCGACAGAAGGATTTTAATCAGGCTATTTTCTAAACGTGCCACCATCGTGGCAGCGTCGCTCGGACGGTCCGGGCGCTAACGTGAATCTGAGGAAATTATGGCTGACTCTCGCCCTGAACGTCGCTTTACGCGTATTGATCGTCTTCCCCCTTACGTTTTTAACATCACCGCTGAACTGAAGATGGCTGCGCGTCGGCGCGGCGAAGATATTATCGACTTCAGCATGGGGAACCCGGACGGCGCGACGCCGCCTCATATCGTCGAAAAACTGTGTACCGTGGCGCAGCGCCCGGATACGCACGGTTATTCAACTTCTCGCGGTATTCCGCGTCTGCGTCGGGCCATCTCCCGGTGGTATCAGGAACGTTATGATGTCGATATCGACCCGGAATCCGAAGCGATTGTCACCATCGGCTCAAAAGAGGGGCTGGCGCATCTGATGCTGGCCACGCTCGATCACGGTGATACGGTGCTGGTGCCGAACCCCAGTTATCCCATTCATATTTACGGTGCGGTGATCGCCGGCGCGCAGGTCCGTTCTGTTCCGCTGGTGGAAGGTATCGATTTCTTCAACGAGCTGGAACGTGCGATTCGCGAAAGTTATCCAAAGCCGAAGATGATGATCCTCGGCTTCCCGTCTAACCCGACGGCACAGTGCGTTGAGTTAGAATTTTTTGAGAAAGTGGTCGCGCTGGCGAAGCGTTACGATGTGCTGGTGGTGCACGATCTGGCTTATGCCGACATCGTTTACGACGGCTGGAAAGCGCCGTCCATCATGCAGGTGCCTGGCGCTCGCGACGTGGCGGTGGAATTTTTCACCCTCTCGAAAAGCTACAACATGGCCGGCTGGCGTATTGGCTTTATGGTCGGTAACAAAACGCTGGTCAACGCGCTGGCGCGGATTAAGAGCTATCACGATTACGGGACGTTTACCCCGTTGCAGGTTGCGGCGATTGCGGCGCTGGAAGGCGATCAGCAGTGCGTACGGGATATCGCCGAGCAGTATAAGCGTCGCCGTGACGTGCTGGTGAAAGGCCTGCATGAGGCCGGATGGATGGTCGAAATGCCTAAGGCTTCGATGTACGTATGGGCGAAAATCCCGGAACAGTATGCCGGCATGGGGTCGCTGGACTTCGCGAAGAAACTACTGAACGACGCCAAAGTATGTGTATCGCCAGGCATTGGTTTTGGTGATTACGGCGATACCCATGTCCGCTTCGCGCTGATTGAGAACCGCGATCGCATTCGTCAGGCGATCAGAGGGATTAAATCAATGTTCCGCGCCGATGGCTTGCTGCCAGCCGGGACGAAATCACCCTCTGAGACACTTGAGTAAAACCCAGTCCTTCCAAACGCAAACAGGAGCCATCGGCTCCTGTTTTTTTGCTGCATTGTTGTCTTTAGATCATCAGAGCAAACGTACCGGCCCAAACGATGACCATAAAAGAAATGCCCATAAAGAAATATTTCACTTTCATCTCTCCGCGCAATAACTGATACGCCTGAATGAATTTCATCTCATCTGATTATAGAGAGCTGATACCGGTAAAAACGAAACCCAGAATATTCCTCATTTCGTTTACGGCACCACCTCAGAATTCTGTGCGTTGATTGCTCCAGACGGCGCTAATGTACGCCTAAAAATGAGGCGAGACAAGAGGGATTTTTTTATTTACTTTTAGTAACTTACAACTGTCGTGATTCGGCGACAGTATAATTTCAGACGGTAATAAATCACATTTGAGCGACGCGATTGACGACCCGAAAAACGAGGATAAAAACCATAACATAATCAAGGTTATTGGCGAGTAACAGGCAATAAAAAAGGCCTTGCGGCCTTTTTTAAATGTAGAGTGAGGTTTCACCCATTGGACGGGTTTTAAAGCGGCGATGGATCCAGAGATACTGTTCGGGCGCGCGCATGATCTCTTTCTCGATAATCTTGTTCATATAGGCAGCAGCCTGATTTTCATCCGCCGGGTAGCCTTGCATCTCTGGTGAGATATACAGACGGTAGCCGCAATTACCGGCTTTTCTGACCATCGTTACGGTGAGCATCGCGGAACCTGACAGGCGCGACAACACATAGGTACCATTAGTGGTCGCTACGTTTTTAACGGCGAAGAACGGCGCGAAAGAACTGCCTTTCGGGCCGTAATCCTGGTCGGGGGCAAACCAGACGGCTTCCCCTTTTTTCAGGGCACCGACGATACCGCGCAGATTGTTTCTGCCGATCATCGCTTTATTCGAACGCATCCGTCCACGGGTCTGTACCCATTCCATCAGCGGATTGTTGTGGGGACGATAGGTTGCCATCATCGGCTGGCAAAGCCCCATTACCCGGCCACCCAGTTCCAGTGACATAAAGTGAACGCCAACGACCATCACGCCGCGGTTTTGCGCCTGCGCGCGCTGTAGGTTTTCCAGTCCCTCAACATCAAACCATTTACGCACGCGACGGTCAGGCCAGAACCAGGCCATACCGGTTTCCAGCAGCGCCATCCCGAGAGAACGGAAATTCTCTTCAATCATCTTTTCTCTCTGTTCCTGAGAATAAGACGGGAAGCAGAGCTCAAGATTTTTACGGGCAATTGACTCGCGACGTTTCAGTAAGGGGCGCGCCAGTGTGCCCGTCCGGGTGCCGAGAAAGCACAGAACAGGGTAGGGCAGTTGCACCAATAACCAAAGCACACCGAGGCCAAACCAGGTGAGCCAGTAACGCGGATGCAGAAACGCGCGGGAAAATTTGCATGTTGGGAACATAAACACCTTCTATAGATACCCATTTTTGTATCGCAGAAGATGAATTCTCCAACGCGGTACACTCAATGTCTTAGGCCATCATGTACGACAATGGTTCCTGCTAAGAGTGTAAAACTGCGTCAGGATAAAACCACGAGGGGCATGAATGCTGGACGTATAATGTACCATCAGGGGATTAATGTCAGCCACAAATAATTAATCAAGAAGCGTAAATATTTGCATGGCGTATAAAGGATAATGGCGTGTTTTTTAATTATTTGTTTTTAATAAGGTTAGAAAAGCGCAATGCGGAATATTCGTATAATTAGACTTGTTATAAAAAAGTTGTGAAATTTGCTGGTGGTGGCGCTTTAGTTTATGATGAAAAGTATAAGGAGAGTAAGG
>NZ_JBFWLF010000182.1:0-9375 GCF_050252275.1 Citrobacter sp.
GAAGAGAAGGCGGAAAACAAACGCCAGTTGCAGATAGCAATGGGACTGAAGGTCAATGACAAGGTTCCGCTGTTTGCCGTCGTCAGTCGCCTGACCAGCCAGAAGGGGCTGGACCTGGTGCTGGAGGCGTTGCCGGGCCTGCTGGAGCAGGGCGGACAACTGGCACTGCTGGGGGCGGGCGATCCGGTGTTGCAGGAAGGTTTCCTTGCCGCCGCTGCCGAATATCCCGGTCAGGTCGGTGTGCAGATTGGCTATCACGAAGCGTTTTCGCACCGCATCATGGGCGGCGCGGACGTCATTCTGGTACCGAGCCGCTTTGAACCGTGCGGCTTAACGCAACTCTACGGGCTGAAGTACGGTACGTTGCCGCTGGTACGGCGTACCGGTGGACTGGCAGATACGGTGTCCGACAGCTCGCTGGAAAACCTTGCCGATGGCATCGCCAGCGGGTTTGTGTTTGAGGACAGCAACGCCTGGTCCCTGCTACGGGCTATCCGGCGCGCTTTCGTGCTGTGGTCTCGACCTTCGCTCTGGCGGTTTGTGCAACGGCAAGCGATGGCGATGGATTTTAGCTGGCAAGTCGCGGCGAAGTCATACCGCGAGCTTTACTATCGCTTGAAATAGATATTCAGGAATCATCATTATGAATGCTCCATTTACCTATGCATCGCCGACGCTGAGCGTAGAAGCGCTTAAGCATTCTATCGCTTACAAGCTGATGTTCACGATTGGTAAAGACCCGGTTATTGCCAATAAGCATGAATGGCTGAACGCGACGCTGTTTGCGGTGCGCGATCGTCTTGTGGAGCGCTGGCTGCGTTCTAACCGAGCCCAACTGTCCCAGGAAACCCGCCAGGTTTATTACCTGTCGATGGAATTTCTGATTGGACGTACCCTTTCCAATGCGCTGTTATCGTTGGGGATTTATGACGATGTCCAGGGCGCGCTGGAAGCGATGGGATTAGATCTTGAAGAACTCATCGATGAAGAAAACGACCCGGGTCTCGGTAACGGCGGTCTCGGGCGGCTGGCTGCCTGTTTCCTGGATTCGCTGGCAACCTTAGGGCTGCCGGGGCGTGGCTATGGTATCCGCTACGACTACGGGATGTTCAAGCAGAACATCGTCGATGGGCGACAGAAAGAGTCTCCTGATTACTGGCTGGAATATGGTAACCCGTGGGAATTCAAACGCCATAACACGCGGTACAAAGTTCGCTTTGGCGGACGTATTCAGCAGGAAGGCAAGAAAACACGCTGGCTTGAAACCGAAGAGATCCTCGCGGTCGCCTACGACCAGATTATCCCCGGTTATGACACTGACGCCACCAACACGCTGCGTCTGTGGAATGCGCAGGCCAGTAGCGAAATTAACCTCGGTAAATTCAACCAGGGCGATTACTTCGCCGCCGTGGAAGATAAAAACCACTCCGAGAACGTGTCGCGCGTGCTGTATCCGGATGACTCCACCTATTCCGGACGCGAACTGCGTCTGCGTCAGGAGTATTTCCTGGTCTCGGCAACGGTGCAGGATATCCTGAGCCGTCACTATCAGTTGCACAAAACCTACGACAACCTCGCGGATAAGATTGCCATTCACCTGAATGACACGCACCCGGTGCTGTCGATCCCGGAACTCATGCGTCTGCTGATTGATGAACATCAGTTCACCTGGGACGACGCG
This sequence comes from Citrobacter sp., assembly GCF_050252275.1. Taxonomy (NCBI): domain Bacteria; kingdom Pseudomonadati; phylum Pseudomonadota; class Gammaproteobacteria; order Enterobacterales; family Enterobacteriaceae; genus Citrobacter; species Citrobacter sp. The sequence goes on from NZ_JBFWLF010000182.1 coordinate 1,682, forward strand.
GTTGAAGTGTGCTGTCAGGTTTTTTCCTACACCAACCACACGCTGATGAGCGAAGCACTGGAAACCTGGCCGGTGGATATGCTGGGCAAAATCCTGCCGCGCCATCTGCAGATCATCTTTGAAATTAACGACTACTTCCTGAAAACGTTGCAGGAGCAGTATCCGAACGATACCGGTCTGCTGGGACGCGCGTCGATCATTGACGAGTCCAACGGTCGCCGCGTACGTATGGCGTGGCTGGCGGTGGTGGTGAGTCATAAGGTGAATGGCGTTTCCGAGTTGCACTCTAACCTGATGGTGCAGTCGCTGTTCGCGGATTTTGCGACCATTTTCCCGACCCGTTTCTGCAACGTGACGAATGGTGTGACGCCGCGCCGCTGGTTGGCGTTGGCAAACCCGTCGCTTTCCGGCGTTCTGGACGAGAACATTGGCCGCACATGGCGTACCGATCTGAGCCAACTGCATGAACTTGAACAGCACTGTGATTTCCCGCTGGTCAATCATGCGGTGCGTCAGGCGAAGCTGGAAAACAAAAAGCGGCTGGCAAACTACATTGCGCAGCAACTCAACGTGGTAGTGAATCCAAAATCGCTGTTTGATGTCCAGATTAAGCGTATTCATGAATATAAGCGTCAGCTAATGAATGTGCTGCACGTGATAACGCGCTACAACCGCATTAAGGCCGATCCTGATGCACAGTGGGTGCCGCGAGTGAATATTTTTGCCGGTAAGGCCGCATCGGCCTATTACATGGCGAAGCACATCATTCACCTGATTAATGACGTCGCGAAAGTCATCAATAACGATCCGCAGATTGGCGATAAGTTGAAAGTGGTGTTTATCCCCAACTACAGCGTGAGCCTGGCGCAGTTGATCATTCCGGCAGCCGATTTGTCTGAGCAGATTTCGCTGGCGGGGACAGAGGCCTCCGGCACCAGCAACATGAAGTTTGCACTCAACGGCGCGTTGACTATCGGTACGCTGGACGGGGCGAACGTGGAGATGCTGGAACACGTTGGCGAAGAGAACATCTTTATCTTTGGTAACACGGCGGAAGAGGTCGAAGAACTGCGCAGGCAGGGCTATAAACCGCGTGAATATTACGATAAAGATGAGGAACTGCATCAGGTACTGACGCAAATCGGCAGCGGCATGTTCAGTCCGGAAGAGCCTGGGCGTTATCGTGATCTGGTGGATTCGCTGATCAACTTCGGCGATCACTATCAGGTACTGGCGGACTACCGCAGCTATGTCGATTGTCAGGACAAGGTGGACGACCTGTACGGACGTCCGGAAGAGTGGACCGCCAAAGCGATGCTCAATATCGCCAACATGGGCTACTTCTCCTCTGACAGGACCATCCAGGAGTATGCTGACCACATCTGGCATATTGATCCGGTACGGTTGTAAGTCGTCATGTTAAAAAAGGAGCCTTCGGGCTCCTTTTTTGTGCGCGGTGATTGCGCATTGATATGGAATAATAACCGTCTGCTGGTGTATAGTGTCCGAGGAATTAATTATAATTAATTGATAAGTATATGAAAAAAATCACAACATCGATTCCTGCCCTCGACAAAATTATGCGCGTCTTCGCTTATCTGATGGAATGCGATGGCGCGACGTTCACGCAAATTCATCAAAATTCAGGAATCGCAAAAAGCAGTACCTCCTCTTTACTGACGGGCATGGTTGCGCATGGCTTATTGCGTCAGGAAAAAGACAAATATTATCTTGGTTTACGGCTCTACGAATTAGGCAATAAAGCCGCTGAACAGTACGATATTAAAAAAATAGCGCTGCCCATACTGGAAGAAATTCGTAATGCGACGGGTTTAACCTGTCATCTTGGCGTACTTGAAGGCGACTCTCCTATTTATCTTCTCAAACTGGAAAGCCCACAGGCAATTGTGATCCGTAGTTGGGAGGGCAAGCGCCTTTCGCTGCACAGTTCTGGTCTGGGGAAAGTGCTGATTGCCTGGCTTAATTCGGAAGAGCTGGATGAGTTGCTGCCGCCCGATCAGGTTCTGACGCGCTATACCGAAACGACGATTACCGATGTGGATATCCTCAAGCAGGAATTAGCCGGGATCCGTCAGCGCGGTTGGGGCTATGATAACGAAGAAGATTCTTTAGGCGTCCGTTGTATCGCGGTGCCCATATTTAATGCCGAAGGGAAGGTAGTGGCGGCCTTGAGTGTGTCAGGCGTCGCGTTCCAGATCCCGGATGACAAACGAGAAACGCTTGCCATGCAGATGATGGATGCCAGTCGTCGCCTGTCGTCGATGTTGCGCTAGTCTTTTCGCTGCTAAATGAAAAGGCGGGCGCTAAGCCCGCTGATGAGAGTTACAACCCGGCGCGCTGTAGAACCTTTTTCAGGCTGGTGATATGTGCCTCACTTGCCGGTTGCACTGGCGGCATGACTTCAACCGAGATATCAATGCCACTGAGTTGGATGGCTTTTTTGATAATCCCGAAGAAAGGCGTATCCAGACTGTAAATAGTTGATAACGCAGACAGTCGACGTTGCAGGCGAAACAAGGTCTCATATTCTTTTTCGCGCCAGGCACGATAAATTCCACAGGTTAACTGCGGAGCAAAGTTAGCAGTTGCAGGGATCCCGCCATTTCCTCCCAGGATCAACGTGTCCATCATATATTCATCGTAACCAGAGAAAATAACAAAATCAGGGCGAATCGGTCGTACGGTATTGATGATTTCGCGAATATGGCTAATGTTATCCACGGTATCTTTTATGCCAATGATATTGGGAATGTCATGTGCCAGCCGGGTAATTAAATCAATGCTGAGATCCTGGCCGGTAAGCGCCGGAAAGTTATAGAGAATAACCGGCGTGTTGATACTTTCGGCGACAGTTTTGAAATGGTGATAAATATACTCATCGGTCAGTCGTGCATAATAAGGATTGAGGACCAGTACGGCATCGACTTCCAGACTGTCAGCATGCCGACCGTAATCAATGACGTCTTGCGTGCTGGTACTGCTGATCCCTAACAACACCGGAATTCGATGATTGATATGTTGAACGCAAAACTCAGCGGCTTCCAGACGCTGCTCTTTTGTCATATGGCAGAACTCACCGCCGCTGCCAAGTAATAATACGCCGTTAACCTCGTTCGCAATAAGATGGTCAAGTAAGGTCGCCATCCCTTTCTTATCTAATTTCCCCTGGGCATTAACAATGGTCGGAACAGGCGGAAAGACACCGTTGAATTTTTCAGTTTGCATAATGATTTTATCCTTAAAAGCAGGTGGGCTGGCGATAATGCCGCCCACCAGGGACGTTATTTAATCCAGGCTCCCGCCATTAATGAGGTTGCGTTGGTCGTAAATTGCTTAAAGACGCCGCGTCGATTTGAATAATCCGGTTTTGTCCAGTTTGTCCGACGGCGTTCAAGACAGTGCTGAATTTCTTCTTCTGTTTTGTACTCACCGTGAATACCCACAATGTTGAGCTTGCGCCCCTTGACGTCCATTTCGATGAGGTCGCCGTCTTCGACAAGCGCAATGGGACCGCCATCGGCGGCTTCCGGTGAAACATGGCCGACGCAAGGGCCGCTGGTTGCGCCGGAGAAACGACCATCGGTAATCAGGGCGACTTTGCCATCAAGACGTTTGTCGTAAACAATCGCGTCTGTGGTCATGAGCATCTCCGGTGCTCCCGAACCTTTAGCCCCTTCATAACGGATAAAAATGACATCACCCGGTTCGATGTGGTTATGAATAATGGCTTGTTGGGCATCCTCTTCCGAATTGAAAACGCGCGCAGGGCCGGTATGGTGGTGCATCTCTGGCGCGCAGGCGGCATATTTAATGACTGCGCCTTCTGGTGCGATATTACCTTTTAACACGGCAATCGACCCTTTCTTGGTGGCGTTTTCCGGCTTACGAATCACCTCTTCCGGGCTGACCCGATAATTACTCAAATAACCGTGGTTGCGGGTAAAGAAACCGGACTGATGGAGCATTTCCAGGTTTTCCCCCAGCGTCCGGCCAGTCACTGTCAGGACATCCAGATCCAGATAGTCGCGAAGATACCATTGCACCATCGGCACGCCGCCCGCGAACCACATCATTTCAGTCACATACTGACCGCTGGGTTGAATGTTGGTGAGGTAAGGGATCTCATTGTTTATCTGGTCAAACAACTCAGGTTTCAGTTCCCAACCCAGTTCATGAGCGATCGCCGGGAGATGGATCATGGCGTTGGTGCTGCCACCGATGGCGGCATGGACCTTAATGGCGTTTTCAAAGGCGGCAGGCGTGAGAATTTTATGCGTCGTGATATTTTTCTCTGCCAGGTATAACGCCTGATGACCGGCGTTTCGCGCGATGCGGCGAATTTCCGCCAGTGTCGAGGGCAGCAATGCGCTTCCCGGTAAGGCAAGACCGAGCGCTTCAGACATGCACTGCATCGTGCTGGCGGTGCCCATAAACTGGCACGCGCCTGCTGTCGGGCAACCGCACTGCTGCATGGCTTCCACCTGCTGGATGCCTATCTCGCCTTTCTTGAGTTTGGCGGTAATACCACCGAGATCGGACGTGCTCATATTCGGTGCCGGACGCATTGAGCCGCCGGGGATATGCAGCATCGGTAGATTCAGGCGCGCAGCGGCGATCAGATGCGCCGGGATCGATTTATCACAACTGGAGATCAAGATACCGGCATCGTATGGCACGACGGAAGCATGAATTTCGACCATGTTCGCGATAGCCTCACGGGAGGCTAAGATATAGTTCATCCCGTCATGACCCTGACCCCAGCCATCACAAATATCGGTCACGTGGTGACGAACGGCACGACCGCCGCTTTCGTGAATGCCTAAGACGGCTTCATCGCCCAGATGATTAAGATGAAAGCTACCGGGATGACTTTCGCCATAGCAGTCATCCACCAGAACCTGCAGTTTATTGACATCTTCTTTGGTGTAATTCATCCCCAGACGCAGGGCGTCCAGTTGTGACCACAGGTCACGGGCGTGTTGGCATTTCTGACTCATTTGGCGATTCCTTCTTGTTTGAGTGACGTCTCAGGCGCCGATGCATGATGAGGGTTGCTACTGCCTGCAGGACGGGCAGTAACCGAAGGTAAACTGAACAGCAGCGCGACGGCGATGAGGAGTGCGGCAACCAGCACCGTCATCCCCGCCGTTTGTGAGAATGTGACGGTTAACAGGCCCACCAGATAAGGACCAATAAAACCGCCAATGTTGCCTAATGCGTTGATGGTGCCGCGTACGCCGCCCAGCACGTTGGGAGCGAAGAGTAATGGCGGTAATGTCCAGAACGGTCCCGCATAGGCCTGCAGGAAGAAGCCGCAGATGACCATCATGCCGTACGCCAGCCAGATGTTATCTTTCAACAGCAGGGAGAGTGCGAGACAGGCGGCAAAGCCCAGCAACGGAATTGCCGTATAGAGGCGGCGATTCATGGTTTTGTCGCACCATTTGGCAATGTAGTACTGACCGACGATGCACAAAATGTACGGTGCCGCAGTCAGTAAGCCGACGATAGTCATTCCGCTGCCGGTCAGGTGTTTAATCAGGTTTGGCATCCAGAGGGCGAAGCCGTAGAAACCAACCTGCACGAAGAAATAGATACCGATCAGTTTCCATAAGTTAATGCTGCTCAGAACATTGCGAATGCTGCTTGTCTCATCTGCGATCGTCAGTGCGCGATCGGCCTGCAGTTTCTGTTCGATCCAGGCGCGCTCTTTAGGATCCAGCCATTTGGCCTGATGAGGATGGTCAGAAACCAAAGGCAGCCAGACGAACAGCAGGCCGAGAGAAAGTAAGCCTTCGATGATGAACATTTCTCGCCAGCCATAGGTTTCGATCAGCCAGCCGGAAAGCGGCCCGGTGATGATTGAGGCCACGGCAAGGTTCATCTGGAAATAGGCAATTGCTCTTGCGCGTTCTTCATTGGGGAACCAGTGACCGATCAGCGCCAGAATAGCGGGATAGACCGCACCCTCAGCGACGCCAAGGACAAAGCGGATAATCAGTAATTGGGTTGGAGTCTGGACGAAGCCTGTCAGTAGCGCGAACCCGCCCCATGCGACGATGGTCCAGGCAATTAATTTCTTGGCACTGTATCGTTCCGCAATTTGACCGCCGGGAATTTGCAAGAAGATATAACCAATAAAGAAAATACCGGCGACCAGACCGGCAAACGAGGCGGTCATCCCCAGGTCTTCGTCCATTCCTCCCGCAATCCCAATTGCGATGTTCGTCCTGTCCATGTAAGCCACGATATAAACGAGGATGGTAGCTGGAATGATGTGCAGCCAGCGCCCTCGCGTAGTCGGTTTATCGAGTTCAATGCTCATTAGCGCATCCCTTAATAGTAGAGGTAGTTTGTTCTTTATATAGAACTATTGTTCTGTATACAGATACTATGAGGGGATAAATTTTGAGCGTCAATTCCATATTCTCAGCAAGGTTATATTTTGTGATTTGCTTCATATCCTGCTGCAACACTCACCGGAAAGTGTTCTGGCACGAAAAAAAAGAGGGTTGAAAACAAAGGGGAATGGCTGACAGGCTGATTCTGGTTACCGATTTTCGCCGGATACAGAACGCACACGCGAACAGGCAACGTATTCCATACGGGGAATGGCGGTGTTTTTTGAGGATTTCAGGGTCGGGGAAGTAAGTGTTTCGTTACCGCAGTGCGCGTTGTGTTGTAGAGGGAAACATAAAAACGCCCGATAGCGTGTCGCTATCGGGCGTGAGGAGATTACGATGCCAGTGAAAGCTGATGTTTCGCGACGTACTCCGCCAGCCACTGGGTCATGCGGGACTGCTGTTCGGCGTTGAGCCACATCCCTTCTTTGGTACGACGCCACAGCGCATCGTCTGCACGGCGAACCCATTCGTGGTCTACCAGATATTTCAGCTCTGCTTCGTAGAACTCATGGCCGAAATCTTCGCCTAAATCCGCGACAGAGGTGGCTTCGCCGAGGATCCACTCTGTGTTGCTTCCGTAGGTGCGTGAGTAATGGCGCGCCAGCGATTCTGTCAGGAACGGATAACGACGGCGCAGTCTCGCCGCGTAGTCTTCGCGATCGCCACCGATTTCACCGCCTGGCAGCACGCAGTCTTTGGTCCATGCCGGGCCAATGCCCTGATAGTACGACGACAGTTTCTCCATCGCGTGCTCGGCGAGCTTACGGTAGGTGGTCAGTTTACCGCCGAAGACAGAAAGCAGCGGCGCTTTGCCATTTTCATCATGAATATCCAGCGTGTAATCGCGGGTGATGGCCTGTGGTGAATCCGACTCGTCGTCGCACAGCGGACGCACGCCGGAATAGGTCCAGACGATATCGTCACGACCAAGCTGTTTCTTAAAGTGCGCGTTATAGACTTTCAACAGGTAATTGATTTCGCTTTCGTCGATTTTTACCGCTTTTGGATCGCCTTTGTACTCGACGTCGGTGGTGCCGATGATGGAGAACTCATCCATCCACGGAATAACAAACACAATGCGTTTATCTTCGTTTTGCAGAATGTAGGCTTGTTTCTGGGTATGGACGCGCGGCACCACGATGTGGCTGCCTTTGATCAGGCGAATACCGTATGGCGAAGGCAGATGCATACCTTCGTCGAAAAATTCTTTCACCCACGGACCCGTGGCGTTGACCAGCCCACGCGCCTGCCAGGTGAATGTCAGATCGG